>NZ_FRXO01000012.1 GCF_900148505.1 Pseudoxanthobacter soli DSM 19599
AGCTAATCCTACGCGGGCCCATCCCTTGGCGATAAATCTTTCCGCCTCAGCGCTCATACGGTATTAGCTAACGTTTCCATCAGTTATTCCGTACCAAGGGGTAGGTTCCCACGTGTTACTCACCCGTCTGCCACTCCCTCCGAAGAGAGCGTTCGACTTGCATGTGTTAGGCCTGCCGCCAGCGTTCGTTCTGAGCCAGGATCAAACTCTCAGGTTTAATAAGAGAATATCCCAGCACGATCACGTCATCGACGAGGTCTCATCCCAGATCCAATCCCTTCCCGCTTCACAGCGGTCCAGAACCAGAACTTCTGAGTGAGCTCGGAAAACGTATCGCGCCGTCTTGTCTCTTAACCGGCCAGTCCCTCTCAGAACCAGCCGCGCAAAACCGCGCCGCCTACGTTTCCCTTCCTTCCATCCAAATTGTCAAAAAACTGAGGAACCAGTGTCCTCGGATACTGCTGGTCCGCAAACACATGCCCGGATGAAACACACCGGTCAAAACGCTCGCGATCCAAGGAGCATCTTTCGGGGCAACAACCAGTCGCCGTCGCCGGCAACCGCCGCCCCGTCTGTGAGGGGGCTTATAGGTCCTGGGCCGGCCGCCTGTCAACGCCGCCTTTCAAAAAAAATGGCGGGCCTGTTTCCGACCCGCCATAACCGCCTGATTTAACAGGCGTCTTTCGGATGTTCCACAGCCTGTGGACGGTCAGCCATCGACGAGGATGGTCTCCTCGATCTCGATTCCGAAGCCGCCGAGGCCGACATATTGGCGTTCGGAGCTCGCGATCAGCGAGATCGAGCGGACCTTGAGATCGCGAAGGATCTGCGCACCGGCCCCGATTTCGCGCCAGCGGTTCATTCGAGCGAGCGCGCTCGAGTGCTTCTCGCCATCCTTGCCAGGTTCGGCCACGACCTCCTCGACATCCTCCGCCTGGGGGGAGCGCAGGAAGATCAGCACGCCGCGACGGGTGTCGCGGAACTTGTCGACCGCGGCCTCAACCCATGTGCGCCCGGACTTCGGCCGCGCAAACAGGTCGCCGATCGGCTGCTCGCGATGGATGCGGCAGGGCACGCGCTCGCCCTCGGCCACATCGCCGAAGACGGCGACGACATGCTCCAGCGGCTCGAACGGCGTGCGATAGACCAGCACCCGCGCCGGCAGGCCGGCGACGGTCATGTCGCGCGCCGACACGCGGGAGACGAAGGTCTCGTTCCGCAGCCGATACGCGATCAGGTCCTCTATAGAGATGATCTTGAGCCCGTGCTCGCGGGCGAAGGGAACGAGTTCGGGCAGACGCTTCACCGTGCCGTCGTCGTTGACGATCTCCGACAGCACGGCGAGGGGCTCGAGGCCGGCGAGCCGCGCAAGATCGATGCCGGCTTCGGTATGGCCGGACCGCGCGAGGACGCCGCCGGGCTTGGCGATCAGCGGGAACATGTGCCCCGGCCGCAGGAAGTCGCTCGCCGTGCAGTTTTGGTTGGCGAGGGCGCGCGCGGTGTTGCAGCGCTCCTCGGCGGAAATGCCGGTCGTCATCCCGACCTTGTAGTCGACCGTGACGGTGAAGGCGGTCCGCATCGGATCGAGATTCTGAGCCACCATCGGCGCCAGGTTGAGCTCGCTGGCGCGCTGACCGGTCATCGGCACGCAGAGGATGCCGCTGGTGTGCCGGATCATGAACGCGATCTTCTCCGGCGTCGCCATCGACGCGGCCAGGATCAGGTCGCCTTCATTCTCCCGGTCGTCGTCGTCGACCACCACGATCGGCTCGCCGGCGGCGAAGGCCTTGATCGCGGCCTCGATCTTGTCGAGTTCCATGGATTGTGCACCGTCTCGAACGGGTGCCGCTCAGGGACCGGCCCCGGGGAAAGGCCCCGAGGCGGGACCGCGGGGCGGACTGCGGCCGGGCAATCGTGCCCGGCCGGGGAACATCCGGCCGGATATGGCGGCCGGAAAGGCTGTCGTCGGCAGCGGTTCAGAGCGCGAGCCGGTCGGAAACCATCTTGCGCAGGGACGCGAGGTCCTTGGCGAAGGTGCGGATGCCCTCGGCGAGCTTCTCGGTCGCCATAGCATCCTCGTTCATGCCCCAGCGGAACGTCTTCTCGTCGATGACGAGCCGCTCTGGTGCGGCGCCGACAGTCTCCGGGCTGAGCTGCCGCACCAGCGGCCCCTCGTCCTTGCCGAGCGCCTCGAGCAGAGCCGGAGAGATGGTCAGCCGGTCGCAACCGGCGAGAGCTTCGATCTCGCCGACATTGCGGAACGACGCCGCCATCACCACCGTCTTGACGTCGTGGGTCTTGAAGTAGGTGTAGATCTCGCGCACGGACTGGACGCCCGGATCGTCCTCGGCGGTATAGGTCTTGCCGGTGGACTTCGCGTACCAGTCGAGAATGCGCCCGACGAACGGCGAGATCAGGAACGCGCCGGCATCCGCGCAGGCGACAGCCTGATATTTCGAGAAGATCAGCGTCAGATTGCAGTCGATGCCTTCCTTCTGAAGGATCTCCGCAGCGCGGATGCCCTCCCAGGTCGAGGCGATCTTGATCAGGATGCGCTCGTGGCCGATCCCGCGCGCCTTGTAGGCGGCGATGACGGCTCGCGCCTTTTCCAGAGTCGCGGCGGTATCGAACGAAAGGTCGGCGTCGACCTCGGTCGAAACGCGGCCCGGCACCAGTTCGGTCAGCGCTGCGCCTACCGAAACGGCGAGCCGGTCGGCGACGGCCTTTGAGACCGCCTCCGGCGTACCCGCCTGCTTGCGGCCCCACGCCAGCGCCTCTTCGAACGTGTCGGCGAAGCGCGGCAGGCCCACGGCCTTCAGCACCAAAGTGGGATTGGTGGTGCAGTCCACCGGCTTCAGGTGGCTCACGGCATCGATGTCGCCGGTATCGGCGACGACGACGCTCATCTCACGCAGTTGATCGAGCTTCGACGGCATTTCGATCTCCCTTGTCTCTCGGTTGGGGCGCGGCGATCCGCCGGCGGCTCAGCGGCCGCCCGCGGCGAGGAACGCCCGGGCCTTTTCCGCGATCGCCTCGGTCGTCAGCCCGAAGTGCTTGTAGATTTCCGGCGCCGGGGCGGAGAGACCGAAAGTCGGCACGCCACAGACGTCGGCCTCGCGCGCCACATAGCGCGTCCAGCCGAACGGGGAGGCCGCCTCCACCGCCATGCGCGGCGCATCGCCGAGCACGGACCGGCGATAATCCTCGGTCTGTTCGTCGAAGCGCTCCCAGCACGGCATCGACACCACCGCGACCGAGATGCCCTCCGCCGCCAGCGCGTCGCGGACGGACACGGCGAGGCTGACCTCGGTTCCGGTCGCGAGCAGCGTGAGGTCGCGCTTCGCCGGCTCGCCGCCGACGACATAGGCGCCGCGGAACGGCATCACCGCGGTCTCCGGGTCGAGCCGGATCTGCGGCACACCCTGGCGCGAGCCGACGAACACGCTCGGACCAGGAAGCGCGATCGCATCGTACCAGCACTCCAGCGCCTCGACCGCATCGGCCGGACGATAGACCCGCAGGTTGGGGATCGCGCGCAGGCTGGCAAGATGCTCGACCGGCTGATGGGTCGGGCCGTCCTCACCGAGGCCGATGGAATCGTGCGTGCCGACGAACACGACCTTGGCACCCATCAGCGCGGCAAGACGGATGGCCGGACGGCAATAATCGAAGAAGACGAGGAAGGTGCCGCCATAGGGCAGGATGCCACCGTGGAGCGACATGCCGTTCATCGCCGCGGCCATGCCGAACTCGCGCACGCCGTAGCTGATGTGACGGCCGGTGAAGTCCTGCTTCGACATCGGCGGCGTGGACTTGGTCTTGGTCAGCACGCTGTGGACGAGGTCTGCGGAACCACCGACCATTTCCGGCACGTGGGCCGTCAGCACCTCGAGCGCGCGCTGGCTGGCGACGCGGGTGGAGATCGCCTGCGGCGCGGCGACGGCAGCGCGCTGGGCCGCCTCGACAGCCTCGGCCACGCCTTCCGGCAGCCGGCCCTCGATGCGGCGCGTGAACTCGGCCGCCTTGGCGGGTTCGGCCTCGGCGAGCGTCTTCTCCCAGGCGAGGCGGACCGCCTCGCCACGGGCGCCGGCCTTGCGCCACACCGCGTAGATCTCTTCCGGCACCTCGAAGGAGGGATGCGGCCAGCCGAGCGCGGCGCGGGTCTTCTCGATCTCGGCGGCGCCGAGGGGTGCGCCGTGGGCGCCCTCGCTGTCCTGCTTCGACGGGGAGCCGAACCCGATATGCGTGCGTGCGGAAATGAACACCGGCTTGTTGAGCGACTTCGCCAGCGTGAAGGCGGCGTCGATCTCTTCCGGGTTGTGCCCGTCGATCTCGAGCGTCGCCCAGCCGGACGCCTCGAAGCGGGCGCGCTGGTTGTCGGAGACCGCAAGCGAGGTGGAACCGTCGATGGTGATGTGGTTGTTATCGTGCACGACGATCAGCTTCGACAGGCCGAGATGGCCGGCGAACGAGATCGCCTCGTGGCTGACGCCCTCCATCAGGCAACCATCGCCGCAGAACACCCAAGTGTGGTGATCGACGAGATCCTCCCCGAACTCCGCCGCAAGCTTGCGCTCGGCGAGCGCCATGCCGACCGACGTCGCGAGACCCTGACCGAGCGGCCCGGTGGTCGTCTCGATGCCTTCCATGTGGCCGTATTCGGGATGGCCGGCCGTGCGGGCGCCGAGCTGGCGGAAACGCTTCAGCTCGTCGAGCGTCGCCTGGGCATAGCCCGTCAGGTGCAGCACGGCGTAAAGCAGCATGGAGCCATGGCCGTTCGAAAGCACGAAACGGTCGCGGTTCGGCCAATGCGGCGCCTTCGGATCGAAGTTCAGGTGCTTGGTGAACAGCACGGTGGCCAGGTCGGCCATGCCCATCGGCATTCCCGGGTGACCGGAATTGGCCTTCTCCACTGCATCGATCGCGAGGAAGCGGATCGCGTTCGCGAGATCGCGGTGCTCGACGGTTGTGGCTCCGGTGGAAGAATCGGGATTGGCCATGCCGGGAATTTCCTCATTCACGCCGCAGCCGCGCCGATACGCAGCGGCGGCCGGTCCGGTTTTCGCGCGCTCCTTGGCGAGCGCCTTGCCTGCGCGCTCCATGAGCGACGGACAGGGGCCGTTTGGCAAGAGAAAACATCTGTCCGCCAGCGTTTTGTGCATGGTTTCGATCCGGGCAAGACACCCCGTTTCCAGGCCGGTCCCGCTCCCGCCGCGGCGCTTCATTTCCCGGCGAAGGAATTGTAAAGCTGGCCGCGGGGCACGGACTTTAGAGACGGACCTGGGGGATTAACGCCATCATGACACGGAACGATTCCGGCGCCGCACCGGCCGGCGCGGGCACGACTTCACCTGGCGAGGGGGGACAGCAGAGGCGCACCATCGGCCTCGTCAGCCTGCTGATGACCGGCGTCGGAACCATCATCGGATCCGGCTGGCTGTTCGGTGCCGCACACGCGGCGGGCTATGCCGGGCCGGCGGCGATCTTCTCCTGGATCATCGGCGCCTTCATCATCGCGCTGACGGCCCTGACCCTGTGCGAGCTCGGCCCGATGATGCCCCGCACTGGCGGGATGGGCCGGTTCGCCAAGCTCTCGCACGGTTCCCTCGTCGGCTTCATCGGCGACTGGGCCGGGTTCGTGGGCTTCACCAGCACGGTGCCTTCAGAGGCCTCCGCCTCGGTGCAGTACATGAGCAACTGGGACTATCCCTGGGCGCATGAACTGTTCTCCTCGCAGACCCAGTCGCTCAGCCACACCGGCCTCCTGGTCGCGAGCCTGCTCTGCGTCGTCTATTTCATGCTGTGCTACTGGTCGATGCAGGTGTTCCTGCGGGCGGTGAAGGCGGTGACGATCTTCAAGATCTTCGTGCCGCTGTTCTCGGCCGGCACGCTGATCTATCTCGGCTTCAACGCCTCCAATTTCTCCGCGGTCGGAAACGGCAGCATCGCGCCATATGGCTGGTCCGGGGCGCTGACGGCGGTGACCGGCGCCGGCATCGTCTATGCCTTCAACGGCTTTCAGACGCCAATCAGCTTCGCGGGCGAGGCAAAGAACCCGAACCGCACCATTCCCATCGCGGTGCTGGGGTCGTTGGCGCTGTGCCTCGTGATCTACGTCGTGCTGCAGGTCGCGTTCATCGGCGCGCTGCCGCCGTCCCAGCTTGCAGCCGGCGGCGGCTGGAGCGGGCTCGATTTCCGCTCGCCCTTTGCCGATCTCGCCATCTCGCTGAACCTGTCGCTGCTGGCGATGCTGCTCTATCTCGATGCGTTCGTCTCCCCGTCCGGATCCGGCGTGATCTATCTCGCGTCCGCCTCGCGCATGCTGTGGGGCATGGAGCGCGACGGCCACATGCCGAAATCCATGGGGCGGCTGCACAAGCATACCCTTCTGCCGCGCCCGGCGATGTGGGCGGTGCTCGCCGCGTCGATCGCGTGTCTCTGGGTCTTTCCGAGCTGGGACGAACTCGCCGCGGTCATCTCGGTCGGCTACGTCATCGGGTACCTTTGCGCGCCGGTCGCGTTCATCTCGCTGCGACGGCTCGCCCCGAGTGCCGTACGGCCGGTCCGGCTGCCGTTCGCGGGCGTGCTCGCGCCCGTGACCTTCGTCGCGGTGTCGTTGCTGCTCTACTGGTCTTCGTGGCCCCTGACCGGAGAGGTCATCTTCATCATCGTCGCGGGGCTGGGCTTCTGGATCTATTACGAGGCCAAGACCGGTTTTCACGATATCGGCCGGCAGCTGAAAGCCGGCGCGTGGTTTCCCGCCTATCTCGTCACGATGGCGGCGATCTCCTATGTCGGAAGCCCGCGATTCGGCGGTCTCGGCCTTCTCTCCGAGATGGGCTCGTTCGTAGCCGTCACGGTCGTCTCACTCGGGTTCTACGTCTGGTCCTATCGGTCGGCTTGGCTCACGCCCGAGGCCGCTCAGTTGGATGCCGGCGCCGAACCAGGAACCGGCTGAAGGCCAGGCTCTTCCATAGCTTTTTCAAATCAATGGGTTATCCCTTCTATCAATTGCCGCTTTCGGGCCCGGCGGAGGCCTTCTCCGCCGGGTGAATCGCAATAGCGGTGACGATGTCGCCGCTGCAGCCAAGAAAGGGCGGGGACGGCCCCTGCCCTCCCCCGTCGCCAGGTCCGTAACCGACCGCCGGCCGGACCTTGTTGGCAAAGAAGCCGGCGTGCTAACGTCCCACTGTTCCGAGGGGCGCCCGCTTGGGCTGAGACGGCATTGGCCGAACCCTTCGAACCTGATCCGGGTCATGCCGGCGAAGGGACGGGAACCACGGCCTGAACGGTCGCCACGAGAGCCCCTCCAATCGTCATCGGCATCGTCGTCCCGGATCCGTCCGATCCGTTTCGAGGGATGCCCGCCCATGCTCACCCCTGCCCTGCCGCCCGATCTCCGATCGATAAGGCCATCGGCCTCGACGCCACAAAGCCGGGGGTCCCGGCGATGAGATGTCTCGTCGTCGGGGCCGGCGTCGCCGGGCTCACGACCGCGCTGTCGCTGGTCGAGCGCGGGGCGACCGTCGAGGTGGTCGACCGCGGCAGCCATCTCGGCGCGCGCTCGTGCTCCTGGTTCGCCGGCGGCATGCTCGCACCCTGGTGCGAGCGGGAAAGCGCCGACGAGGCCGTCCTTCGCCGTGGCCTTGCCGCTCTGGCATGGTGGCGGGAGCGCTTTCCGGAGACGGTGGCTGCGGGCACGCTCGTCGTCGCGCCTGCACGCGACGGCGCCGAACTGGAGCGCTTCTCACGGCGCACGTCGGGCTTCGACATGGTGGGGCCGGACGCCATCGCCACCCTCGAGCCGGCCCTCGCCGGCCGCTTTTCCCGCGGCCTCCATTTTCCGCACGAGGGTCATCTCGATCCACGTCGTGCCCTCGCCGCGCTCGCCCGCCGCCTCGCCGAGGCCGGCGTGCCGATCCGGTTCGACACGGACGTCACCGATTTCGCGATCGACGCCGACCGCATCTTCGACTGCCGTGGGTTCGCCGCGCGGGAGCAGCGCCCGCCTTTAACGCCCGCGTCGGCGCTGCGCGGCGTCAAGGGCGAGATGCTGCTCGTCCGCAGCACCGAGGTCCGTCTATCCCGGCCCGTCCGCCTGCTACACCCGCGGATGCCGCTTTATGTCGTGCCCCGGGCGGACGGCCTGTTCATGATCGGGGCCACCATGATCGAAAGCGAGGAGCGGGGCCGCATAACGGCGCGCTCGATGATGGAGCTTCTCGGCGGCGCCTTCGCGCTTCATCCCGCCTTCGGAGAGGCAGAGATCGTCGAAGTCGGAACGGACGTCCGACCCGCCTACCCCGACAATCTGCCCGCGGTCGATGTCGACGGGCGCACGATCCGGATCAATGGCCTTTACCGGCACGGCTTCCTGCTGTCGCCCTGGTGCGCCCGGCGCGCCGTGGCCGCAGCCTACGGCGAACCCTGGGAGGATCACGAATGAAGACGGTGTTCATCAACGGCGAGCCGGTCGAGATCGTCGCCGGCACCCTCGCCGATGCCCTCGCCGAACTCGATTACGGCGACCAGACGGTCGCGACCGCCCTGAACGGCCGCTTCGTGCCCGCGGCACAGCGCCCGGCTCGTCCGCTCGCGGATGGCGACAAGGTCGAAATCGTAACCCCGCGCCAGGGAGGATAAACCGATGTCACACCCGTTCACCGTCTACGGCGTTTCGTTGCCGTCCCGGCTGATGCTCGGCACGGCGCAATATCCCTCCCCGGCCGTCCTCGCAGAGTCCGTGCGCGCGGCGCAGGCTGGCATCGTGACGGTCTCGCTGCGGCGCGAAGCCGGCGGCGCGCGGGCGGGCGAGGCATTCTGGTCGCTGATCCGGGATCTCGGGGTGCGCGTTCTGCCGAACACGGCCGGCTGCCATTCCGCGCAGGAGGCGGTGACGACGGCTCAAATGGCCCGGGAACTGTTCGGCACGTCGTGGATCAAGTTGGAGGTGATCGGCGAAACAGACACCCTGCAGCCGGATCCGTTCGCGCTCGTCGAGGCGGCCCGCATCCTGGCGGCCGACGGATTCGAGATTTTCCCCTACACCACGGAGGATCTGGTCGTGGCCGAGAAGCTGGTCGAGGCCGGATGCCGCGTGCTGATGCCTTGGGGCTCGCCGATCGGCTCGGGTCGGGGCCTCGGCAATCCGTTCGGCCTGCGGGCGCTGCGCGCCCACTTCCCGGACATCCCGCTCGTCGTCGACGCGGGCATCGGCCTCCCGTCTCATGCGTGCTCAGCGATGGAACTCGGCTACGACGCCGTCCTCGTCAACACCGCCGTCGCGAAGTCCGGTGAACCCGTGACCATGGCGCGCGCGTTCGCACTCGCCGTCGAGGCCGGGCGCGCGGCCTATGAAGCCGATCCGATCGAGCCGCGCGACATGGCCGCGCCCTCGACGCCCCTGCTCGGCCGGCCGGTGCTCGCATGATGCCGCTCGATCCGTTCTATCCCGTCGTCGACAGCGCCGCCTGGATCGCGGGCCTCCTGCCCGCCGGAATCAAGCTGGTGCAGCTGCGCATCAAGGATGCCTCGGCGCCTGATCTGCGCGACGAGGTCCGGCGTGCCCGCGATCTCTGCCGGGCCGCCGGAGCCAGGCTCGTTCTCAACGATCATTGGCGTCTCGCGATCGATGAAGGCATCGACTTCATCCACCTTGGTCAGGAGGATCTCGACGGCGCGGATGTGCCGGCGCTACGCCGTGCCGGCATTGCCGTCGGCGTCAGCACGCACACCCATGACGAACTCGACCGAGCGCTTTCGGTCAACCCGGCCTATGTCGCGCTCGGGCCGATTTTCCCGACGCGGCTCAAGGCGATGCCATGGGTTCCCCAAGGCATCGACCGGATCGCGACGTGGCGGCGGGTGATCGGAGACCTGCCGCTCGTCGCCATCGGCGGCATCACCGTGGAGAGGGCAGGGGCGTGCCTCCAGGCGGGGGCGACGAGCGTCGCCGTCGTCACGGACATCGTTACGAGCCCGGATCCGGCAACGCGTTGTCAGGACTGGATTTCGCGGACCCGCCCTGCGGGCATATCTCGCCGTTGACCCGTCACCCGCCGCGCCGGTTGCCGGCCGGCAACTGGACCCGTCGGACCGGATCCTGCAACGAGGATGGGTCATGCTTCGGGGCATCCGAGCCGGCCCGTGACCCTCCGCATCAGCCCGGTTGCCGGCCGGCAACTCCCGAGCTGCGCGGCACCGGTGACGGAGGCCGCACCCGGAGTGCCAGAGGCAGAGACGCCTCTCATCCCGGCCTTGCAGCGCCTCGCGGCGCGGAAACGCCTTTTCCGCAAGTCATTGTTCCGGAAACAGGGCGGACCTCACTGCCAATATATCTGATGGTTTGATTGCGTCACACCGGCAGATGCGATTTCACCGTAAGAGGGCCAGCAGTGCAGTATCAGCGCACCCTGTCGGATCGACCGCGCGCGAGTTCAGGCGTCCTGGGATACTCACCCGAATAAAACGCATGAAGATGTCGATACGGTTACCGGGGGGCCCGATCGTGACACCCGGCTGATCTCCATACTGCCGCGTGGGGGTTGCCCGGCCCGGCGGGCGGCGCCGCGGATGAGATGCCCCGCATCGATGGCCGCCGAGCGGCGAACACCATCAATGTAGCGACGCGCATCTTGTGAAACCGAGGGTGACTCATGTATTGAGCACCCCGTTCACGGGGTGAACTGCGCCGATCAGCTGTTCTGCCTGCGGTGCATTGCTTCCGAATCGCCCCGCCAAGATCCGAATCGGTAAAGCCCCGAGTCGACTTCTTCCAGATGCGTCGAATCTTAGCGCGCGGCGGGATAACCACTCGCCCGATTCGGACGCGACCATCACCTTTGACGTTGTCCACTGGACTGCTGCTGGACCGTTAATCTTTCGTTAACTTCTTGGTCCTTGCACATCGCATCAGAATCGGGCGTATTAGACACGGCTTGAAGAGCGCCTTGCGCCCGAAAGCGTAGATACGATTGTGAACCGTCGAGAAGAAGCCCGTGGCCAGCGCGATGCGTACCGTCTCAGACCAGCCGACTGCGATCCATGCGTTGATCGGCGATCACGCGCGCGAGCTTTCGGCCAAGCTCCAGGCCCACCGGCTGCAACTGTTTCCGCCTTCCGCCCGCAAGACGCTGCGCAAGTTCACGTCGGGCGAAGCTGCGAAGCTGATCGGCGTCAACGACGGATATTTGCGCCATCTGTCGCTGGAAGGGAAGGGGCCTCAGCCTGAAGTCGGCCCCTCCGGACGGCGTTCCTATTCGATCGAAGATATCCACGCTCTGCGCGCCTATCTCGCCGAGGCCGGCAAGGCAGATCGCCGCTACCTGCCGCGGCGCGAGGCCGGCGAGCATCTCCAGGTCATCACCGTCGTCAATTTCAAGGGCGGCAGCGGAAAGACCACGACCGCGGCGCATCTCGCGCAATATCTCGCGCTGAACGGCTATCGCGTGCTGGCGGTCGATCTCGACCCCCAGGCGAGCCTTTCCGCGCTGCACGGCTATCAGCCGGAATTCGACATCGGCGAGAACGAGACGCTCTACGGCGCCATCCGCTATGACGGCGAGCGGCGCCCCCTCTCCGAAATCGTGCGGTCGACCTATTTCCCCGGTCTCGACCTCATCCCCGGCAACATTGAACTGATGGAGTTCGAGCACGAGACGCCGAAAGCGCTCGCGGATGGCTCGGATTCTCTGTTCTTCACGCGCATGGACGAGGCACTGGCGAGCGTCGCCGACAACTACGACGTTGTGGTCGTGGACTGCCCGCCGCAGCTCGGCTTTCTCACGCTTTCCGCCCTTTGCGCCGCCACGGCGGTGCTCGTGACCGTCCACCCGCAGATGCTCGACGTGATGTCGATGTGCCAGTTCCTCATCATGACATCCGACCTTCTCGGCGTCGTGGCGGAAGCGGGCGGAAACATGCGTTATGACTGGATGCGCTATCTGGTGACCCGATACGAACCCGGCGACGGGCCGCAGAACCAGATGGTGTCGTTCATGCGCTCGATGTTCGGCGATCATGTGCTGAACTATCCGATGCTGAAGAGCACCGCCATCGCCGATGCCGGCATCACGAAGCAGACGCTCTACGAGGTCAGCCGCGAGCAGTTCACGCGCTCGACCTACGACCGCGCGCTGGAGGCGATGAACAACGTCAACCGCGAGATCGAGGACCTGATCCGCAAGGCGTGGGGGAGGGCCTGATGGCGCGGAAGAACCTGCTTTCCGGCCTGACGAGCGCCGAGTTGCCGGCCGGCAACCCGTCTGTTTCGCCTGGCGCTGCACCGACGCCCGCCGCCGCGCCCACGCTGGGAAATCGCGGGGCTATCGGCGCCGTGACCCGCTCCATCGAGCATCTGAAGTCCCAGATCGGCGAGGCGAGGACCCTTCAGTCGCAGCTTGCTTCCGGACAGGCCGTGATCGAGCTCGATCCGGCGACGATCGAGAGTTCGTTCGTCGCCGACCGCCTGCCGGGCTCCGAGGCCGACCATGCGACGCTGATGGAATCGATCCGCACGCACGGCCAGCAGGTGCCGATCCTCGTGCGGCCGCACCCGGCCGAGGCCGGGCGGTATCAGGTCGCCTACGGGCATCGTCGTCTGCGGGCAATATCCGCACTCGGCCTGAAGGTGCGTGCGGTCGTCAAGGCGCTGAGCGATGCCGAGCTGGTCGTCGCCCAGGGTCAGGAGAACACCGCCCGCACGGATCTTTCGTTCATCGAACGGGCGCTGTTTGCGGCGCGCCTCGAGGAACGCGGGTTCGATCGCGAGACGATCATGGCCGCGCTCAGTGTCGACAAGACCGGCGCATCCCGGCTGATTTCGGCGGCGGTGAAGGTGCCGCGTTTCGTGATCGAGGCGATCGGCCCCGCCCCCAAGGCTGGCCGGGACCGCTGGCTGGAACTGGCGGAGAGGATCGAGGCTCGGCAGGGGATCGATCGGGCGAGATCGATCGTCGAAGCGGAGGACTTCGCCTCAATCCCGACGGACGAGCGCTTCCTCGCCGTGTTCGACGGGCTGGCCGCGGCGAAGTCGAAAGCAGGCCGAAAGCCCGGCGGAAAGGCATCGGTCTGGACGGCAGAGGATGGCCGCAAGGTCGCGCGCATCCAGCAGGACGCCAGGACCATGACGCTCATCCTGGACAAGAAGGCCGCGCCTGAATTCGCCGATTTCGTGCTGTCCCGGCTGGGCGATCTCTATGCCGCGTTCCGGGCCACCCGGGAGCCGCGGGAATGATGTCCGCGCTCCGCTTCACCCACTCGGACGCCGATGTCCTGCTGCGCTCCGGCGCGGCGGGCGTCCTGCGTCCGGCTGTCTCAACCCGCTGACCCAAGGAGGAGTGTAGGCAAGAAAAAAGGCCTCCGAAACGTTTCCGCCCCGGAAGCCTCTCTCTTAGTCTGGCAACTCTGAGAGAACCACTTCCTCGAATCGCTGTCAAGAATCAGCGCCGTTTCGGCGGACGTATTTCTATGCCTGTGCAAGGCAGGAAACATGGTCCAGTCAATTGTGTCGACGCCCTTCGGGCGGCGGTCGTTGACGTTTGCCTCGATCGCAGCCCAGCGGGCTGTCGCGGCGCGTCCGGCCAAGCCCCTGGTGCATAAGTGGAAACTCTATCGCGCAATCGCGGAGGCGAAGCCCGTTCTCGGGATATCGGACCGCGCGCTGTCGGTTCTGAGTGCGCTGTTGAGCTGCCATGCGGACATGGAGCTCGACGCGGACGCCGATCTCGTGGTGTTTCCCTCGAACCGCGAACTTTCGCTGCGTGCACACGGCATGGCGGCGGCGACTTTGCGTCGGCACCTCGCCGCGCTGGTCGCTGCAGGGCTCGTCATCCGCCGCGACAGTCCGAACGGCAAGCGCTACGCCCGCAAGGGTGAACATGGTGAGATCGAGGTCGCATACGGCTTCGATCTGAGGCCGCTGCTCGCCCGTGCCGATGAATTTGAACGGCTTGTGGAACGCCTCCGTGCCGAGCGCCGGCAGTGTGCCGCTTTGCGCGAGCGAATTTCACTGCACCGGCGCGACATCGCGAAGGCCCGCGACCTCGCCCGTGAGGAAGACCTCGTCGATTTTCCGCTGCTTCCAGGCGGCAAGGAAAGCGCTCTTGACCGTTCGCTTCGCGGGCTCGACCTCGCCACGCTTCGCGCTGTGGAGGCGGAACTCGACGAGATGCGGGCCAATATCCTCAAAGCGCTGCAATCGCACGAGAAATTGGAGAAATCGAGCGCCTGCGACAGCCAGAATGAGCGCCATATACAGACTCAAGATCCAGATTCCATCTTTGATGAAGCACGCGACGAGAAAGATGGATCGGCCGAAGGCGAGGCCGCGTCCTGCAGAACGCAGGCCAGCCGGCAGCAAGATAACGGCCCGAAGCGCGCAGCCGAACAGACGCCTATCCCGTTGAGTTCCCTCTCCCTGACACTTGCCGCCTGCCCGACGGTGCGCGACTACGCCCGTCACGGCATCGCATCCTGGAGCGATCTGATCGACACCGCAGACCGCGTGCGCGTCGCACTTTCGATCAGCCAGGACGCATGGACAGAGGCGCTCGCGGTGATGGGGCGAGAGCGGACGGCGGTGAGCATCGCCTTGCTGCTCGAGCAGGTCGACCGCATCCGGTCTCCGGGTGGCTATCTCCGTCGGCTTACCGAACAGGCACGCCGCGGCGGTTACCGGCCCGAGGCAAGCCTCATGGTGCTGCTGAAACGCCGGGAGAACCATCAGCCTCGAACTCCGGAGCGTCCTGCGGCAATGCCGGCCCCTCGGGCAGAGGAGCCCGGTCGAAAGCCGCCTTCGCCGCCTGCGTTCTCTCCACGATGGCCCGATAGACCGCCGACACGCGCCGGATATGATGGCTGTCGGGGTGGCTGATGATCCAGTAGGTCCTACGAAACCGGATCGTCGGCAGCACCGGCACGAGGCTGGAATGCCGGACGGCGATGTAGTCGTGAATGATACCCACGCCGTTGCCCGACAGAACCGCTTCGAGCTGGCCAGCGATGGAAGCGCAGGCAAACCGCTTGCCGGAGAACCGCTCGAGCGCCTCGTGATATTTGAGCGCGCTCGAATAGGACATCTCCTCGATGCCGGTGATGATCACACGTCCGGCCAGATCCTCGACGGACAGGATCGGGCCGAACCGGTCGAGATGGTCGGCGCTGGCATAGACGCTGAGGCCGTATTCCGTGAGTTTCCGGGCGATGAGGCGGCCATGGGTCGGACGGTCGAGACTGATGGCGATATCGGCCTCGCGCCGGGACAGCGAGAAGGTGCGGGGCAGGGGAACGAGTTCGATGGCGAGTTCCGGATGCCTGGAGGAAAGCGCCGGCAGTTCGGGTGCAAGGAAATAGTTGCCGAACCCGTCCGGTGCGCCAACGCGAACCGCACCCGCGAGTTCGTGGTCGGTTCCGACGAGATCGGACTGGGCGCGCAGGAGTTCGGCCTCCATGCGCTCGGCCGTAAGCTTCAGCCGCTCGCCCGCGGTGGTCAGCGTGCAGCCTGTGGAATGGCGTTCGATCAGCCGCGCCGCGAGCTTTTCCTCCAGCGCGGCGATGTGGCGGCTGACGGTGGCATGGTTCAGCCCGAGGCGCTGCGCCGCGCCGAGAATCTGGCCGGCTCGCGCCACGGCGAGGAACACACGCAGCTGATCCCAATCCACGGCTTCGTCCCGGATGTCAGGCGACTTGAATTTTCGCACAGCGGTTGAGCTATCTTGGCCGTTGATGTGTGAAAATAAAAGGGCTTTGGTGTCCCCGGCGCCTGTCCAGAGCCCCTCGCACTCCGTGCAGCCGGGTAGGGCAGGCTGTGGCATCTCGAAGGGCGGGCGTCCTTCGCCGACGGGGAAATCCCTGAACGGCTCCGGAAAGCGCCCGGAAGCGGCGGAGGAACGAGTATGGCTATGACGAACGAGATCGGTCACTTCATCGGCGGCAAGCGCGTGCAGGGCGGCAGCGGCCGCTTCGGCGACGTGTTCGAGCCGATGACGGGCGAGGTGAAGTCGAAGGTGGCACTTGCCAGCCGGGCGGAACTCGACGCCGCTGTGGCGGTCGCCGCGCTGGCACAACCGGCATGGGCGGCGCAGAACCCGCAGAAGCGCGCCCGCGTGCTGATGAAGTTCCTCGAACTCTGCAACGCCGAGTACGACAACATCGCCGAGCTGATCTCGCGCGAGCACGGCAAGACGCTTCCGGATTCCCGCGGCGATCTTCAGCGCGGCCTGGAGGTGGTGGAATTCGCCATCGGCATCCCGCACCTTCTCAAGGGCGAGTTCACCGAAGGCGCCGGCCCGGGCATCGACATGTATTCGATGCGTCAGCCTCTCGGAGTCGTCGCCGGCATCACCCCGTTCAACTTCCCGGCCATGATCCCACTCTGGAAGGCGGCGCCTGCGATCGCCTGCGGCAACGCCTTCATCCTGAAGCCGTCCGAGCGCGATCCCTCCACGCCGATGCGCCTTGCCGAACTCTTCATCGAGGCCGGCGGCCCGCCCGGCATCTTCAATGTGGTGAACGGCGACAAGGAAGTCGTGGACGCCATCCTCGACAACCCGGTGATCCAGGCGGTCGGCTTCGTCGGTTCGTCGGACATCGCGCAATATATCTACGGCCGCGCGGCGGCGACCGGAAAGCGCGCGCAGTGCTTCGGCGGCGCCAAGAACCATATGATCATCATGCCGGACGCCGACCTCGACCAAGCGGTGGACGCGCTGATGGGGGCGGGCTACGGCTCGGCTGGTGAGCGCTGCATGGCGATCTCGGTGGCCGTCCCGGTCGGGCATGACACGGCGGAGCGGCTTATGGCCCGCCTCACGCCCCGGGTCGAAGGCCTTAAGGTCGGTACGTCGCTCGATCCGGCCGCCGATTTCGGCCCGCTCGTCACCCGCGCGGCGGTGGATCGCGTCCGCGGCTATGTCGACCGCGGTGTGGCGGAGGGCGCGAAGCTCGTGGTGGACGGCCGCGACTTCAAGCTTCAGGGCTACGAGAACGGCTTCTATATCGGCGGCTGCCTGTTCGACAACGTCACCGAGGACATGAGCATCTACAAGGATGAGATCTTCGGCCCGGTGCTGTCGGTGGTGCGTGCGCCCGACTACGAGACCGCGCTGGCGCTGCCCTCGAAGCACGAATACGGTAACGGCGTCGCGATCTTCACCCGTGACGGTGACGCCGCGCGCGATTTCGCCTCGCGGGTTCATGTCGGCATGGTCGGCATCAACGTGCCGCTGCCGGTGCCGCTCGCCTACCACACCTTCGGCGGCTGGAAGCGTTCCGGCTTCGGCGACCTCAACCAGCACGGCCCGGATTCGATCCGCTTCTATACCCGCACCAAGACCGTGACCTCGCGGTGGCCGTCGGGCATCAAGAACGGCGCCGAATTCTCGATGCCGACGATGCGGTGACGAACTGGCCGCGGCCGGCGCGGCGTGTGCGCCGGTCCCTGCCGGAGAACAAGAAAGCCCGCCGTCCGGGTCATGGACGGCGGGCTTTCTGCGTCGAGCGGGAAGGGGACGATCCGTTCGACGCGATCAGGTCAGGCGGCCTCGGGCCGCGACGGGAAGTTCGCCGACGATCCGGTCGCCGCGCACCGTCACCAGCCTGTCGACCATGTTGACCACCACGCAGACGTGGTTCGGGATGATGCGCACGACATCGCCGATCGAGGGCGGATTGGGGCAGGCCCTGAGATCGAGGATCCCGTGCTCCTCGGAGAACGAGGCGATGCGAGCATCGGGATGTTCGAGGATCAGTCCATACCCGTCGAGACCGCCGCCGGTGTCGGCCGTCAGCGTCTTCGAGCCGGAATCGAGCACGCCGCGCCAGGATTCCGCCCGGCTGACCACCGTCGCGAACACGCTGAGGGCGCAGTCTTCCGGTCGCGCGGCGCCGTTCGCCAGCATCATGCGGTCGTTGAAGACATAGGTGCCGGGGCGATGTTCCGTCGTGCCGTGCAGTCCGCCGAGGCGGAACGCGTTGGGGGTACCGCCCGTGGAGACGATCCGCGGGGCGGGCAGGCCGGCTTCCAGCACGCCGGCGATCGCCTCGTCGAGAAAGGCCTGGGAATCCGTCAGGGCCCCATCCGGCGGATAGAGCATGAACCCGGCGAACGACAGGCCCGGGCGCGCGGTGATGTCGCGGGCGAGGGCGATAGCCTCGGCCGGAGTCACCACGCCGGCGCGTTTGCGGCCGGTGTCGCATTCCACCACGACGTCGAGATCGCGGCCGGCGATCGCTGCCGCGCCCGGCAGGCCGGCGACGACGACAGCGTTGTCGGCCGCGACCGTTATTTTGGTGCGGGCGAGCAACGCACCCAGGCGGCCGATCTTCTCCTCGCCGAGAATGTTGTAGGCGATCAGGATGTCGTCTAGGCCGGCAGCGGCCATCACCTCGGCTTCGCCGATCTTCTGGCAGGTGATGCCTCGGGCGCCGGCATCGCGTTGCATGGCGGCGATCACCGGGCTCTTGTGGGTCTTGATGTGCGGCCGGTTGGCCACGCCTGCCGCATCGCACAGCGACTGAACGCGGGCGATGTTGCGCTCCACCACGTCGAGGTCGATGACCACGGCGGGGGTGCCGAACTCCCGCGCGACGTCGGCCTTCAGGGTTTCCAGGGTCATCGGCTCTCTCGCGAACAAATCAGATGGGATCAATCGGCCAGCATCCCGGTGACGCCGGCCGATCCGTCGTCACGCCTTCAGGGCGTGAACCTGAATCTCGATCTTGAGGTTGGGGTCGGCGAGGCGGGATTCCACACACGCGCGCGCCGGGGCGTGGCCGGCGGGCACCCACGCGTCCCAAACCGCGTTCATCTCGTCGAAGGTGGAGATATCCGTCAGCCAGATATTGGCGGAGACGATGTCCTTCTTGCCGACGCCGGCATCGGCGAGCAGCCGCTCGATCTTGGCAAGCACGTCGGCGGTCTGGCCGGCGACGTCGAGGGTGCGGTTGTCGGCGACCTGTCCGGCGAGCACGACGAGGCGGCCGCTCAGCGGGAAGGTGACGACCTGGCTCATGCGGGTGCCGGTGTGCAGTCGTTCGATCATGGTGGGTCTCCTTGGGTTCTTGCAGGTTTGAATGGGCCGGGCGTTACGCGTAGCGGCCCGGAGAGAACGGTTCGATGGCAATGGCGGGCCGGCGACCTGCGACGAGATCGCCGATCAGCCGGGCCGAGCCGCACGCCATGGTCCAGCCGAGCGTGCCGTGGCCGGTGTTGAGATAGAGGTTGTCGAAACGCGCCCGTCCGATGATCGGTGGACCGTCCGGCGTCATCGGGCGCAGTCCGCTCCAGCGTTCCGCTGCCTCGACAGCGGACGGCGGGATGGCGGGGAAGAGCTGCCGCACGACGTGGAACAGCCCGGCATAGCGACGCTCGGGCCGCGAGAGGTCGAAGCCGGCGAGCTCCGCGGTTCCGCCGACGCGGATACGCTGGCCGAGGGCGGTGACGCCGACCTTGTGGGTTTCGTCGGAAACGGTGGAACGCGGGCCGACGGCATCGCTGTCGGCGGAAATGGTGAGCGAATAACCCTTGAGAGGATAGATCGGCAGGCGAATGCCCAGCGGCGCGAGCACATCGAGCGAGCCGACGCCCAGGCAGGAGACCACGGCGTCCACGGCGACCGTGCCGTCGTCCGTCTCGACGCCGGTGACATGATCGCCCGTGAAGGCCAGCCCGCGCACCGGCGTGGCGAAGCGGAAGCGCACGTTCGGACGGTCTGAAAGCTGTCCCGCGAGCCCGGCGGTGAAGCGGCGGCAATCGCCCGTCTCGTCGCCGGGCAGATGGGCAGCCCCGACGATGCCGGCGTCGCGGATGGCGAGGTTCGGCTCCAGCGCCGCGAGGGCGTCGAGATCGAGCGTGCGGGCGGCGATGCCGAGTTCGGCGAGCGCCTTGAGATCCTTGCCATAGGCGTCGCGCTGCTCGCTGGTGCGGAACAGCACGATGGTGCCGCCGTTGCGGCCGTCATAGTCGAGATTGCCGCGCAGGTCGTGCAGACATTCGAGGCTGAATTCGCCCAACCGCACCATCGCCTGCTTCGAGGCGACATAATCGCGGGTGTTGGCGAAGCGGAACATGCGCCAGAGCCAGCCGGCCATCGCCGCATCGGGGCGCTTGCCGACCACGAGCGGGGGATAGCGCTCGACCATCCAGCCCAGCGCCTTGTGGAGGAGTCCCGGCACCGCCCACGGCGCGGAAAGGGCCGCCGAAAGCTGGCCGGCGTTGGCGTAGCTGGTGCCGAGCGCCGGTCCAGCCTCACGCTCGATAACCGTCACGTCATGGCCGGCTTCGGCCAGCACGTGGGCCGTGGTGATGCCCACGACCCCGGCTCCGAGAACAACGATGTGCATGATGCACGCACCCTTTTCCGAGCCGCACGCGGTCGGCGTGCGGCGGCATCCCGGTCTCCCGTCCGGAGCCCGGGATGCCGCCTGCGTCAACGCTTGCCGATGGCCGCGAACAGATCGTCCTGGGGGACGAAGCCGAGCGTTTGCCGGGTGAATTCCATGTCCCAGCCGGTGCCGGCGTTGGCGGACACCCCGTTGACGACGATCGCGGGTGAGGGCCATCCCGCCGGATCGGCGCGGATCGCGGCCTCGAACAGGCCTGCGAAGTCGCGGTTGGAGAACCACATGTTGCGGTACCAGAGCAGGTCGCGCTTGCCGGCTTCATCCTCTGGCTCAGGGCTGGGCTCGAACACGACGTCGCCGGAAATGTTGATGGTGTCGGGCCTGTTCTCGCCGGGCTGCACCCAGCCGATGCGCACCGAAACCGTGGAGAGAGAACCTCCGCTGTTGGCGACTGCCGCGGCCATCACCCGTTCGCCCGTCAGCTTGGCGGTGGCGTAGGGGGTGGAATCCATCCAGCCGGTGCCGGTATCCCACTTGGTGCCGGGCGCAGGCGGCAGGTCGACAGTCAGGAAGCCCGGCGTGCTGCTCGCGAGCGGGGCGTCCTTGTAGCCGCCCATGACGTGGTTGGATGAGGCGAACACCAGCCGCGAAACCCCGTGGGCGAGGGCGGCATCGGCGACATTGTGGGTCATGTCGAACGAGGCGACCACGTCGGTCCAGGACGCGTCGGTGTGGGGGTTCTGCGCGGCGAAATGCACGACGGCCCCGACGTCCGCCATGGCGGACCACCAGGCGCCGCCGCGGTCGAGCAGCGTTCCGGCGACCGGCTCGACACGGCTGTCGCCGGCGAGATCGGTCGGCGGGACGAGGTCCACGGCGACGATCCTGCGGCACCAGTCCGATGCCAGCAGCCGGTCGATCAGCTTGCGGCCGAGGCCGCCGCCGGCCCCTGTGATCAGCACGCTCGAAGGCGCGGTGAAACTCATGCTTCCTCTCCCGATATCGGATCGTTGACGCGTCAGGCCCCGGCCTTCGCCTTCCGGACGGTGGCGCGGGTTTCCGGCAGAATCTGCCCGCCGTCCACGATCATGGTCGTGCCGGTGACGAAGGCGGATTCGGCCGAGGCGAGGAATAGCACGGCCTCCGCCACTTCCCGCGGCGTTCCAAGTCGTCCGAGCGGAACGGCGGCTTCCATTCCGGCGATGAATTCGGCGCTGCGCCCGGCCTTCATGCCTTCGGTGAGGATGTTGCCGGGCTCCACGCCGTTGACGGTGATGCCGTATTCGGCGAACTCCAGCGCCGCGGAGCGGATGAAGCCGTTGATGCCGGCCTTGGAGGCGCCGTAGTGGCCATGGCCGTGGGAGGTCACCCGGGGACCGGTGATCGACGAGGTGAAAACCATGCGCCCGTAGCCGGCTGCCCGCATCGGCTTCAGCGCCGCCTTGGCGGCGAGGAACGTGCCGCGCAGGTTGACGCCCAGCACCGCATCCCACTCCTCGACCGAGGTGTCTTCGATCAGGGTGAGCGGATAGATGCCCGCGTTCTGCACGAGGATGTCGAGCCGTCCGAATGCCGAGACCGCCGCCGCGACCACGGCCTCCGCATCGTCCTGCCGGGAGATGTCCGTCTTGGCGAACCGCGCCACCGCATCGCCGCCGAGGGCGCGGACGGTTTCCCGTCCGGCCTCGATCTCGGTGTCGCCGATCACGACCCGCGCGCCTTCTTCCACGAAGCGCTCCGCGATGGCCGCTCCGATGCCGCGCGCTGCGCCGACGAGCACTGCGACGCGCCCTTCCAGTCTGTTCATGGTCGGATTCCGTTCTGTCAGGCGAGGTGGCGGCGGGCGGAAGTCTTCACGGTGTCGAGCAGGATGGCTGCGAGCACCAGTCCGCCGCGGATGATCTGGGTGTAGTGGGGCGGCATGCCCATCACGTTGATCGCGGTGGAGATGCTCGACAGCAGCAGCACGCCGGCGATGACGCCCGAGAGCCGGCCGACGCCGCCCTTGAGGCTGACGCCGCCAATGACGACCGCCGCGAACACCTCGAACAGCATGCCGGTGCCGAGATTGGCCGTCGCGCCCGAGGTGCGGGCGGCGAGCAGCCAGCCGGCGAAGCCAGCGATCATGCCGGAGAGCACGAAGGCCGTGATCATCAGGCGCCGCACCTGGATGCCGGCGCGGAACGCGGCGACAGAGTTTCCTCCGACCATGATCAGATGGCGGCCGAACGGGGTCTTGTAGAGGATGACGGAGAACACCGCGAAGATCGCCGCCGTGACCCAGGTCAGCATCGGCAGGCCGAGGAAGGAACTGACGGCCACCCAGCGGATCGCATCGGGCATTCCGTAGACCGACCGGCCGCCGGAGAGGGCGACGACGAGGCCGCGCGCCCAGAGGAACGAGGCGAGGGTGACGATGAAGGAATTGATGCGCCAGACCACCACGAGATAGGCGTTGGTGGCACCGACCGCTCCGCCGATGGCCAGCGAGAGCGCGATCGACACCGCGGCATTGAGCCAGCTCGGCGAGAGCGAGATGCCGAGGCCGGCTCCGTTCGTTCCGAACACCAGCGCCGAACCCATCGCTGCGAGCGCCATCGTGGATTCGATGGACAGATCCATCTCGCCGGCGATGACGACGAGCGTCAGGCCCACCGCCAGGATGCCGATGAAGGTCGATTGCTCCAGGATGTTCAGCAGGATGTTGATCTGGAAGAAGTTCGGGATCGTCATCGAAAACACCGCGAAGGCGGCGACGAACACGAGCCACACGAGGTTATCGAGGGCGAACTCTGCGACGGCCCGCCTCTTGGTTCCGACGGCGAACCAGGATTCCGCACCAGGCGAAGTGGCATTCATGGGATGATTCTCCGGGCACACAGGGCCGGCTTCCGCGCTCGGCCGGATGCATCATCCGGGCTGCGCGCGTGCTTCGGGTTCGAATTGCGGGCGTGGGCGGATGGTCGGACCGCCGAGGCCCGAGCCTGCATCCGGATGCGGGAGGCGGCAGCGGACGCCTCCCGCTGTACGATCCGGGCCGTTACTTCACCGGAGTGATCGGGGTCGCCGGCGGCTTGCCGTTGCCCCAGAACGACGGGTTGTCGACGTTGGTCTTGTCGATGGCGGCGCCCGGGATCTTCAGGTTCGGGCCCCACGGCTCGATGGTGACCGTGGACTTCAGGCCGAGCACGTCGTACTCGCCCGGCTCGATCTTCTCCTTGTTCACCACCTTGTCGGCGAACATGGCGAGGCCGGCGGCCTGGGCATAGAGCGGCTGCTCGACTTCGACCTGCTCCCAGCCCTTGCGGATCAGATCGAGGCCGACCGGAGCGCCGTTGGAGGACACCAGCATGACGTCGCCCGGCTTCTTGCCGCGCGCCTCGAGGATGGCGGCCACCGGCACCGCGAGATGGGCGGCGTGGACGAAGATCAGGTCGATGTCGGGGTTGACGAGAAGCTGGTCGGAAGCGATGTCGCCGGCCTTGGAGGCCTCCCACTGCAGGGCGGGCTGGCTGATGATCTTGACGTCCGGGAACGCCTTCATCTTCTCCTCGAAGCCCTTCTGGATGTCGAGGGTGTAGGGATCGCCGGGGTCGCCGAGGATCTGCAGCACCTTGCCCTTCACGGAGCCGTAGCGGTCCTTCAGAAGGCCCTGAATCCGGTCGGCAGCGATCTCGCCGATCTCCACCGTGCCGGCGACCGAAGTCAGGTCGGACGGAGTGGACGTGATCTGCCGGTCGAAGATCATGACCGGGATGCCGGCGGCGCGCGCCTTCTCGATCCCCGGCTTCATCGCCTCGAAGTCGACGGCGGCGAGCACGATCGCCTTCGGCTTCAGGTTGATGACGTCGTTCATCTGGCTCTGCTGCAGGTCGGTACGGTTCTGCGCGTCGAGCGAGACCGTCTCATAGCCGACTTCACCCATGAACTTGGTGATGGCGTCGACGGAGCCCGTCTGGAACTCGTCGAGCAGCGTGGGCACGAGGTAGTAGATCTTGCCTTTGGATTCCGCGAACGCCGCATTCATGCTGCTGGCCAGCATGACCGCACCGCAAAGGCCGGAGAGAAGGTATTTTCCGATTCCCATGGCTGTCCCCTGTGGTTTTTTAGGCTTCAAGAGGCACGTTCCCGCTCGATTTCACCCGTGATCATCTTGATCACCTCTTCCGGTCGGGTGTCTTCGGTACGGACATCTCCCGCGACACGGCCCTGGCGGATCACGACGATGCGGTCCGCCACCTGGAAGGCCTGGGCCATGATGTGGGTGATGACGATCACGCCGATGCCTTCAGCAGCGACACGGCGGATGGTTTCGAGGCCGCGGCGGGTCTGTTCCACGCCGAGGGCGGCAAAGGGTTCGTCGAGCAGCACGAGCTTGCCGCCCCAGTGCACGAAGCGGCTGAGCTCGATCGCCTGGCGCTGACCGCCCGAGAGGTGTTCGACATTGACGCGCAGCGAAGGGATGCGCGTGCCGGCGTTCCTCATCGCCTTCTGCGTCTCGTCGTACATCGCCTTCTCCCTCAGGATCGGGATGCCGAAGACCTTGCGCGTCAGCTCGCGTCCCATGAAGAAGTTGGCGACGACGTCGACATTGGTGCAGAGCGACAGGTCCTGGTAGACCGTCTCGATGCCCGCCTTCTTGGCTTCCGAGGGCGATGTGAACGTGCGTTCCACCCCTTCGAACTCCAGCGTGCCGGAGGTCGGCGGCTGGCCGCCGGAGATGATCTTGACGAGCGTCGACTTGCCGGCGCCGTTGTCGCCGAGGAGTGCGATCACCTCGCCGCGCTTCATGGCGAAATCGATGCCTTTCAGCGCCTCGATGGCGCCGAACCGCTTCGTGATGTTCCGCAGCCTCAGCAAATCCGTATCTGACATCTGCTCCTCGTCATCTTTGTGAGGATCGCGACCGCGCGGCCTTTCGGTCCGCTCTCGTCTGCGCCGGCGATAGCTTCGCCTCGACTGTGAACCGTCGGCACGGCCGGGCGTGCCGTTTGGCGGCCCGGACCGTCATTCTCGTCTGCGCCCGCCGGGCAGATGCCCGACCGGGGTCCGCAACGTCTTCACCCGACCGCGACGCGGTTCTCGGCCAGACCTGCGATGTTGGTGTCGATGCGCCACAGCGCGCCGGCGAGCCTGTCGTCGGCGGTGGTGTCGTTCGCCGCCGAGGTCACGTAGAGCGTCGTCCGCTCCGGCCCGCCGAACACGCAGGTGGTGATGTTGCGCGTCGGCATCTCGACGATGCGATCGACCGTCCCATCCGGCGCGATCCTGAGGATGCAGCCGCCGAGATAGCGGCAGTTCCAGATGTAGCCCTCGGCATCGACGGCAGAGCCATCGGGGATGCCGCGCGGATGATCCGCGAGGATCGTCTCTCGCCCGGAGATCGTGCCGGCGCCGTCGTCGAAGGCGAAGGACGACAGCACGTTGCGCGGGCTGTCGGCGAAATAGAACCGTCCGCCGTCCGGGCTCCAGCAGATGGTGTTGGAGACCTTGACGTTCTCGACCATCCGCGTGACCGCGCCATCCGGATCGATCCGGTAGAGCGTTCCCGGGGCCGCTGCCTCGAGTGCGGCGGCCTCGGCGCTGGTATCGTTGAACATGGAGCCGATCCAGAACCGGCCCCTCGCGTCGGCACGGCCATCGTTGAGGCGGGCGTCGGGCCAGTTCGGCAGGTGGAAGCCGTGGTCGCGCCGTTCGTCGGTCTCGGGCCACCACCAGACCAGCCGCGAGGCGAGCCCGACAAGCATTCGGCCGGGCTCGGTCGACAGCGAGAGCGCCACCACCGGTTCGTCGAAGGTCCAGGTCGTGACCGCACCCGTCTGCTCGTCGAGACGGTGGGCGCGGGCGCCGTGGACGTCGCACCAGTAGAGCGCCCGCTCCCCGGGCGACCAGACCGCGGCCTCGCCGCAGCGGTCGGCGACGGGCGCGACGCATTGCGGCGCGGAAACCGAAAGGGAGAACGCGGCCGTCATGACGCGAGCTCCCGGTCCGGTTCGGAGAACAGGAAGAACCGCTCGCCTTCGACCACGCGCAAAGCCTGCTCGATGGCGCCGAGCACGGTGGTGCGGTCGACCAACCGGGTGCGCTCCACGGCGACGGGGAACGGCATCAGCGCGGAAATGCGTGTCGCCAGCCCGGCGATGAAGTCGTCTCCGGCCCGCGACAGGCCGGCGCCGATGATGAGTTTGCTCGGGTTGAGGATGCAGCAGACGCCAGCGAGGCCGCGTGCGATGCGCCCGCTCAGGTCCGCGATGATGCGGCGGGCGGCGGCATCGCCCTCGGCTGCGGCCTCGAACACCATCGGGGCCTCGATCGCAGCCGGGTCACCGCCGCACAGCCGCAACAGGGCAGGGCTTTCGTCATTCTCGGCCGCCCGGCGGGCGAGGCGCGCGAACGCGCGGCCGCCAGCGGTCCACTCGAAGGCGCCGACGCCGGGCGGCGGCGGCTCGGGATCATCGGCCGGAATGCTGCCGACTTCCCCCGCGAAGCCCTCCGAACCCTCGAAGATCTCGCCGCGCACGAGGAGACCGAGGCCGATGCCCTTGCCGAGATGCACGTAGACCGCATCGTCGAGACCCTGGGCAGCTCCGTGGCGATGCTCCGCCAGCATGGCGAACTGCACGCGGCCTCCGGCCACGAACGAGCAGGCGAACCGCTCCGCAAAGCGGGCGGACAGGATGTCGCGAAATGGCAGGCCGCTCCAGCGATCGAAACCCGGGGCGAGCTTGATGGTACCGTCCTTGCGGTCGAGGAAGCCCGGAAGGCCGAGGCCGACGGCCCAGATGTCGACGGCCTGAAGGCCGGCTTCGGCCTGCATCTCCTCGATCAGGCCGATCAGGATCGCGGCGAACTCATCCACGGAGGGCGGCGTGTCACCGAACGTATGATGGGAGGAACAAAGGATCGCGCCGTCGAGATCCGCAAGCCCCGCCCGGACCCGGCTAACGCCGAGGTCGAACCCGGCCACCAGTCCCGCCTTCGCATTGAAGGACAGCACGTTCGCCTGCGGGCCGGGCCGCATCCGGTTTGACGGTCCGGGCTCTGTCTCCCGGGCGTATCCCTTCGCAATCAGGTCGCCGACGATGGCGTTGACGGTCGGCTTCGACAGCCCGGTTTCGCGCGCCACCTCCGCCCGGGAGACCGGCGCGCGGCGGCGGATCGCCTTCAGCACGCTGAGCGCGTTGGTCTGCCGCATCACGGTGGGGGTGGTCGCTGTGGACACGCGAGGCTCCTTAATTGAAAGGAAGCCTAACTGTTATGACTATTTACAGTCAAGGCCCTTTGTCGCTTTTTTGGCCGTGCTGCAATTTTGTGCGCATGCAGCATGGCGGGCTGTGTGACCGAATGGAGCTTGGAGAGTATAAGATGCTGAAAAGGAAGAGTTTTCGGTGGGTGCGCTCATTCGACGTAACCGGCGGGATCTGGCGGATGCGAACACGGGACGTGGCGCCGCAGCGGACGGCTCGTCCTCCCGCGATCGACGGAATCGCCGGCCTATCCTGAAACCGCTCCGGATCGGTAACGCGGGTATAGCCGTGCAGCCAACGCGCTCTGATCCGCATGGGTTGGGCTTTAACGGAAATCCCGCGTCTTCACCCGAATGCCCTCCGGCTTGAGGAGATCGGAAGGCGTGCCGGGATGCGGCACCTCCGCCATGCGGGAAGCCCGGGGCGGCCTTCCGCGCGGGTCGGGGCCCGGAACGCCATGATGGAACTCGTCGCCGCGGCCGTGGGGCAGGGGAAAGTTCGCCTCGCGCTCGCCGACCCCCGCAAGGTCGGCGGAGCGGTCGATCAGCCGGTGGGCGACGATGTGGACCACCTCGCCCTCGCGCTGCACGCGGCCCCGCACCGCGATCATGCCGGCCGCGACGATGACGCGGCGATAGCGCTCGAACATCTTCTCCCACACCACCACATTGGCGATGCCGGTCTCGTCCTCCAGGGTGATGAACATCACGCCCTTGGCGCTGCCCGGCCGCTGTCGCACCAGCACGAGGCCGGCCACCTCCACCCAGCGGCCGGCCCGCGCCGCCACCGCCTCGGCACAGGTCTGGATGCGCTGGCGCTCCAGATCCGCGCGCAGGAAGCGAAGCGGGTGGTGGCGCAGCGACAGGCCGGTGTGGCCGTAGTCCTCCACCACCTCGCTGCCGGCCGTCATCGGCCGGAGCGCGACCTCGGGCTCGCGCGCTTCCGGGGCGGTCTCACCCTGCCGGCGGTCGGCGGCCGCGAACAAAGGCAGCGGCTCGTTGCGAAGCGCGCGGATCGCCCACAGGGCCTCGCGCCGGGCGAGCCCGAGAGCGGGGCGGAAGGCATCGGCCTTCGCCAGTTCGTGAAGCGCCTCGGAGGGTACGCCCGCGCGCCGCCACAGGTCGTCGACCGAGGCGAACGGCTTTGCGGTCCGAGCCGCTGCGATGGCGTCGGCATGGACCTTGGAAAGACCCTTGACCATCCGAAGCCCGAGCCGCACGGCGAAGACCGGCGCGTCTGCGCGTCCGTCTCGCGAAGCCGGCCCCAGGGCGTATCCACCTCCGGTCGCCGCCGGCAGGCCGGGCTCCAGCGTGCAGTCCCATGCGGAAGTCGCGACGCAGACGGGCCGGACCTCGATGCCGTGCTCGCGAGCATCGCGCACGATCTGTGCCGGCGCGTAGAAGCCCATGGGCTGGGCGTTGAGCAGGGCCGCGCAGAACACGTCCGGATGGCGGCACTTCATCCAGGCGCTGGCATAGGCGATCAGCGCGAACGAGGCGGCGTGGGATTCCGGGAAGCCGTAGCTTCCGAAGCCTTCGAGCTGGCGGAAGGTGCGCTCGGCGAATTCGCGCTCGTAGCCGTTCCGCACCATGCCGTCGACGAGCCGGTCCCGGAACTCCGAGACCCCACCCTTTGACTTGAAGGTCGCCATCGACTTGCGCAGCCGGTCCGCCTCGCCGGGGGTGAAGCCGGCGCACTCGATCGCCACCCGCATGGCCTGTTCCTGGAACAGCGGCACGCCGAGGGTCTTCTTCAGCACGTTCGCAAGCTCGGGCCGGGGATAGTGCACGTCTTCCTTTCCGTCCCTCCGGCGCAGATAGGGATGCACCATGTCGCCCTGGATCGGTCCCGGCCGCACGATCGCCACCTGGATCACGAGATCGTAGAACTCCTTCGGCTTCAGGCGCGGCAGCATCGACATCTGCGCCCGGGACTCGATCTGGAAGGTGCCGAGCGTATCGGCCTTCTGGATCATGGCGTAGGTCTTCGGGTCGTCGTCGGGAATGGCGGCGAGGTCGAGATCGAGGCCCTTGTGCTTCTTCAGAAGCTCGAACGCCCCCTTCATGCAGCTCAGCATCCCGAGCGCGAGGACGTCGACCTTCATGAAGCGCAGCACGTCGATGTCATCCTTGTCCCACTCGATCACCTGCCGGTCCGCCATGGCGGCGGGTTCGATCGGAACCAGCTCGTCGAGCCGGTCGTGGGTCAGCACGAAGCCGCCGGGGTGCTGGCTGAGGTGCCGCGGCGCGCCCGTCAGCCGGCCGGCCAGTTCGAGCGTCAGCTGCAGCCGGCGATCATCGAGATTGAGGTTGAGCCCCTCGAACTGCTCCTGCGCCACCCCGCCGCGCGACCAGCCCGAGATGTGGACGGACAGGCTTCGGATCAGGTCCTCCGGCAGGCCGAGCGCCTTGCCCACATCGCGCAGCGCGCCCCGGCTACGATAGCGGATCACCGTCGCGCACAGCGCGGCACGGTCGCGGCCATAGCTGTCGAGCACCCACTGCATCACCTCCTCGCGGCGGTTGTGCTCGAAATCCACGTCGATGTCGGGCGGCTCGTGGCGCTCCTCGCTGACGAAGCGCTCGAACAGGAGGTCGATGCGCTGCGGGTCGATGGAGGTGATCCCGAGCACGAAGCAGACCGCGCTGTTGGCCGCCGAGCCGCGCCCCTGGCAGAGAATGTCCTGCGAACGGGCATAGCGGACGATCGACAGCACGGTGAGGAAATAGGGCGCGTAGTCGAGCTTCCGGATCAGGGCGAGCTCATGTTGAAGCGTGGCGCGCACCTTGTCCGGCAGACCGGCGGGATAGCGCCAGGCCGCGCCGGCCCAGGTTTCCTTCTCCAGCGCCTCCTGCGCCGTCAGGCCGGGATGGATCCGTTCGTGCGGGTATTGATAGGAGAGTTCGTCGAGCGAGAACCGGCAGCGCTCCATGATCTCGACGGTGCGGGCGAGCGCGTCAGGATAGCGCGCGAACAGCCGGTGCATTTCCGGTGGCGGCTTGAGGTAGCGGTCCGCGTGCCGTTCCCGCCGCGCGCCGAGGTCGTCGATGGTGACGTTGTGGCGGATGCAGGTGACGACATCCTGCAGGATGCGCTGCTCGGGGGCGTGGAACAGGACGTCGTTGGTGACGACGGTCGCGACGCGCATCTTCGCCGCAAGGCCGGAAAGCTGCCAAAGCCGCAGCGGATCGTTCGGTCGCCGCCGCAGCGTCAGCGCCAGATAGGCGCGGTCGGCGAACGCCTCCGCGAGGCGGCCCAGTTGCAGGCGACAGAGATCGTCGGCCTCGTCGGGCACCAGAATGGCGATCAGCCCTTCGGCATGACCGGCGAGATCGTCCCATTCGAGATGGCACTTTCCCTTGCCGCCGCGCTTCTTGCCGAGCGACAGGAGCCGGCACAGCCGGGCATAGGCCGACCGGTCGGTTGGATAGACCAGCACCGACATGCCGTCGGCGAGATCGAGCCGGCAGCCGACGACGAGGCGCACCCCGGTGGCGCGCGCCGCCTCGTAGGCCCGCACCATGCCGGCGAGCGAGTTGCGGTCGACGATGCCGATAGCCTCGATGCCGAGCAGTGCCGCGGTGGCGAACAACTCCTCACACGACGAGGCCCCCCGCAGGAAACTGAAATGCGAGGACACCTGCAGTTCGGCATAGCGGGCGTGGGCGGACATCGTTCCACCCTCAGCCGAACAGACCGTGCAGGAACCAGCGGTGCGAGCCGGTGGCCGGGTCCTCGCCGTTGCCGGCGCGGAAGATCCAGTAGCGTTCGCCGGATTCGGCCTCGACGCGGAAATAGTCCCGCACCATGGTGGTCTCCTCTTCGCGCACCCACCATTCGCCGAAGATGCGTTCCGGCCCGTCGGCCCGCTTCACCCGCTGCCGTTCTCCCCGCCAGACGAAGAAGCTCGGCGGATGGTCCGGCAGGACGGTGAGCGTCTCGATCGGCTCCGGCCGCGCCAGCAGCCGGGTGGGGCGGGGCCAGGGATCGGTCCAGGTCGCGCCGGTCTCCGGCGCGAGCGGCGGAACGCGGCCGACGGACCGCTCGGGCAGGTCGCTCGCCACCGGCGCGGCGCGGTAGAGCCGGTGTTCCCCGACCCGGTTCGCCAGCGTATCCACCAGATCCGAGATGTCGGCCGCCGCTTCGCCGGAAAAAGACGCGGCGGCCTGCCGGTTTGCCAGAGGCTCGGCCATCGGCACGGCCAGCGTCATCGCCTCGATGCCGAAGCCCGGGGCGATGGTTTCGATCCGGTCGCACAGCAGGCGGCCGAGATGGCGCACGTCGCGCACGGGCAGGGCGGTTCCCACCCGCACGGCCTGGAGCGTGCCGTCGACCCGGTGGCAGAGGAGATCGAGCCTGCGGGCCCCGAGCCCCCGCGCTTCCAGCACCTCGCACAGCCGGCCGGCGATCAGGCCGATATGGCGGGCGATGGTTTCGGCCGACGAGATCGGCTCGGCGAACGCCCGGCGCACCTCCACCGGATCGGGCGGGCGGAGCGGATCGATGGGCTCCGCGATGCGGCCGAATGCCTGATCGAGCCGAAGGCCGGGCTCCGGGCCGAACCGCAGGGCGAGCGGGGCACGGGGGGCGGCCTCGACATCGGCCACGGAGCGGAAGCCGAGCAGGCGCAGGCCTGCCGCGGTTCCGGCGGCGAGCCGCAGGGCCGCGAGCGGCAGCGCGGCGATGTCGGCCCCGGCCTGTCCGGGCAGGCTCACATAAGTCGGTCGGACGGGTTGGGCCGGCCCGCGGCGCATCGAGCCGGATCGGCTCGAGCCTTGCCGCTGCGTCTGGTCCGGTCGCGTCAAGTCCTGTGGGGCGTCCTGCCGGGCGATGTCCTGCCGGGCGATGTCCTGCCGGGCGATGTCATGCCGGGCGATGTCCTGCCGCCCCTGGCCGTATCGCGCCAGTCCATGGGCCGCGCCCCAGCTGTCGGCGATGGCCGCGCGCGCCGCGATACCGGATGCGGCGAGCCGGTCCACGATATCCGCCAGCATCGCCGCCTCGCCGCCGTGAAGGTGGTCGGCGCCGCTCGTTTCGATCACGATGCCGTCCGGCGGGTCGACGGCGACCACGGGGGCGTAGCGCTGCTGCATCCACACGGCGAGCCGTTCGAGCGCCTCGGCGTCGCCACCCGGATCCGCGTCCTCGACGGCGAGACCGGGCACCATGATCCGCGCCCGGGTCGCTGGGATGCCGGCCCGAAGTCCGGCACGCATGGCGGCCGAATCCACGGCCAGCACCACCCGTCGCCGGCCGTCGTGGCCGATCAGGGCGAGCGGAACGTCAGCCGAAGGTACCGGACCGTTGCGCCGCCGGCGCACCCTGTCCGTGGGCCAGGTCGGAAGGAAGATAGAGACGACCCGTGTCATCGCAGGCCTCCAGTTCAAATTCCGCCGGTTCTCCGGCCCGGCAGCGCACCAGTTCCACCCGCCAGCGATGGCGGCCGACGCCCGGTACAGGCAGCGCCGCCGACGGCCGCACGGAGATGCGCCAGCGCGTCGCCGCCGCGGTGGGCAGACCGAATTCGGCCGCCTCCGCCCGGCGGCGCCAGCGGCGCAGCGCGATCCCGAGGCTGCCGGAGGTCTCGGCCGAAAGCTGCAGCCGGCGCGAGGCCGTCATGGAAAGGCGAGACACCTCCGCCACCACCGCCCCGAGGCCGCCATGGCGCAGCCCTTCCTCCGCGCAGGCGAGAACGGTGCGGTCGTCGTCCGCCTCCACGTAGATCACCCGGTCAGGCGCGAGGCCGGCCTGGGCGAGGGCGGGGGCGAACAGGTCGGGGCGGGTGAGGCACCACAGCACCTTGCCGCGGGTGCGGGCCGCCAGCCCCGCGGCGAACAGCGCCGCCGCAGCCCCATCGATGGCACCGCCGTCACCGCCGGTCACTTCGTGCAGCGCGCCCAGCGGCAGCCCGCCGTCCGGAAGGCGGCGGTCCACCTCCACCACGCCGAACGGAAGCACGGCCCGGGCAGGACGGTCTCCGCTCTCGATCCGGCGGATGCGGGCGCGCAGCGCCTCAAGGGCAGGGTGGGGCGTCACGATCCACATCGACCTCCGAAATCGCCGTGCACATGTTCTCTTTTTGTTCTTATTTTCGCGAGGGAGAGTCAAGAGGGATCGCCTTGTGGTCCAGCCGGTGGGCTGGACGATCACCTGTCGGCAGGGAAACGGACGTCCACCAGGCGATCGCTGCCACCCACGATTGCTGCCCTGTGGAAGGAGGGTTCTATCCGGTTGTTTGAAAAAACGATTTCCGCAGCGCCTTTGTCGGGATACAGGATCTGCCCAGCTTGAGCGCATGTCCACGCCGAGGTGGACACCTGAAGGGCCTTCGAATGCTGAAGATTGTCCGCCTGCTCTTCCTGTTGCTGGTGATCGCCGCGCAGCCTGCCGCCGCGCAGACCGACAACCCGCTCGATCCGATGGATACGTCCAGCCCCAGCGCCACCTACCAGTCCTTCGTCGACGCGGCGAAGCGGATCGAGGCGCAGTACATGGATTACATCGCCGGCAAGACGGTCGCGAAGGCGCTCGCGCTGCGCCACAGCATCGACCGCGTGCGGCGCCTGATGGATCTGAGCACCCTGCCGCCGGCCACGCGGCTGAAGGTCGGCAACGCCGCCTTCGGCTACCTGCTCGATATCCTTGCCCGGCTTCCCCCGTTCAATCCGGCGGACATTCCCGGTGCGAGCGGGCGCGACTGGGGCAAACTGCCGCCGAAATGGGACATTCCGGGCACGGAAATCCGCATCGCCCGCGTCGAGACGGGACCGCGGGCGGGCGAATACCTGTTCACCGCCGAGAGCATCGAGAACCTCCCGGACTATTATTCCATCATCATTCACAGGCCCCGCGTTCAGCCGGGCCTCTACAACAGCTTCCATCAGGAACAGATCAACTTCACAGGCCCGTTCATCCCCGACCGGTGGGTCAGGCAGATTCCGAAGCCGCTCCAGCAGACTTTCCTGGACACGCCGATCTGGAAAGAGATCGTGATCGTGGCCGCGATCCTGCTGGTGCTGTTCCTGATGATCGGCTGGACGCGCTTCGCTCACCGCATGGCAAAAGACGCCGGCCATGTCGGGCGTCTGGCCTGGCATCTGGCGGTGCCGCTGATGCTCCTGTTCCTCTACACGCTCTACCAGAGGATGGTGGCCATCCAGATCAACCTCTTCGGCGACTTCGCCGCCGGCGAGAGCATCCTCAGCGCGGTCGTTTCCTATGCCGCGGCGGCCTGGGCGGCATGGATCGCCTGCTTCCTGGTGGTGGAGGCGGTGATCGCGTCGCCCAGCATCCCCGACAACAGCTACGACGCGCATCTGCTGCGCCTCGCGGCCCGGCTCGCGGCGGTGCTGTCGTCCGGCACCATCCTCATCTACGGCGCGAACGACATCGGCATCCCGGCACTCGGTCTCGTCGCCGGCCTCGGCGTCGGCGGCTTCGCCCTCGCGCTCGCCTCGCAGTCCACCATCGAGAACCTGTTCGGCGGCCTTTCGATCTTCGCGGACCGTCCCTTCCGGGTCGGCGATTTCATCCATTATGGCGGCGGCTCGGGCTCGGTCGAAACGATCGGACCACGTTCGAGCCGCATCCGCGCGCCGGACGGCTCCCTCATCACGGTGCCGAACAGCGACCTCGCCAAGATGCACATCACCAATTCGTCGATGCGCAACAAGTGCCTGTTCCTGCATACCCTCAACCTGCGCTGCGATGTCTCGCCCGACATCATAAGAACGTTGCTCCACGACCTTCAGGCCCTTGTCGACGGCGAGGATGCATTGGAAAAGTCGCCGGGAATGCCACGCGTGACTCTCACGGCCATCGGGCCGCTCGCGCTCCAGGTGGAAATCCGCGGCTATGTGCTGATGTCGGACTACGGTGCGTTCCTGAAAATCCAGCAGGCCCTCATCCTGGCCATACTCGAACGGGTCGAGGCGGCTGGAGACATTCTTGCCGTTCCGGCTCTGCAGCTTTCGTCCGAAGCAGCCGGGAGAAAGGCGGGCTAGCTCGCTGGGGGTGCCCCCGATTTACGCCGCAGCCGGAGAGGTGCCGATGGACGCTGTTCCGCCGCCTATCGTGGGCGATACCGTAACCCTCGGCATGTACGACCTGCCCATGTTGCGGGAGGCGAACGATCGTCTGTGGGCCTATCTCCGCGACCGCCTCGTCGCGAGGGGTTGGCGAGGGGTGCCGGAGCTGATCGACCGCTCGCGTGCCATCGACGACGCGCTCGCCGACCCGGGCCTCGTGCTCGGTCACACCTGCGGCTATCCCCTGCGCACGCGTTTCGCCGGCCGGCTCCGCGTCGTGGCGACGCCGGACTATCGCGGGCCTTACGCATCCGGCGGCCGCCATTGCAGCGTCGTCGTGGTGCGGCACGACGATCCGGCGGCGGATCTCGCCGCCCTGTATGGCCGCGTCGCCGCGGTCAACGGCTTCGACAGCAACACCGGCATGAACCTTCTGCGTGCGGCCGTCGCGCCGCTCGCCGGGGGGCAGGCCTTCTTCGGCGGCGTGCTCGAAACCGGCGCCCATGTGGCGAGCCTCGCCGCCGTTGCCGACGGCATGGCGGACGTGGCCGCCATCGATGGCGTGACGTTCGACCTCGTCGCCCGCCACACGCCGGACGATGTCGCCGGCGTCCGCGTGCTCACCCGCACCGCCGACAGCCCGAACCTGCCGTTGGTCACCCGGATGGGTGCGCCGGACGCGCTCGTGGCCGCATTGCGTGCCGCGCTCGATGAGGCCGCCCGCGCGCCCGAGCTGGCCGCGGCCCGCGAGGCGTTGGGCCTCGCCGGCTTCCTCGTCCTGCCGGACGAGGCCTATGACCGCGTGCTGGAACTGGAACGCGCGGCGGCGGCGGCCGGCTATCCGCGGCTGGCCTGAAGCCGTCGCCTTTCGCAGGCTGGAAACCTCTCCGTCTGCCGCGGCCGCCCCGCGCTACATCACGCGCGGATGGCGCGGATCGTCGTGGCCGCGCACCAGGAAGCGGCGGATGATGTCGCCGTAGCCGCGATAGACGAGGCCGCCATTGTAGGCGATCAGCTCCTCACGCTCGGCGCGATAGAGCGCCGGCAACCGGTACCACGGCACCAGCGGCTTCAGGTGGTGCAGCACGTGCAGGTTGTTGTTGAGATAGAGCAGGCCGAGCAGCCCGCCGTTCTCCACGATCGCCGTGCGTTCCTCGTGCCGTTCGGCGAAGCGGTGCTCCGCGAACGAGCGCAGCCGGGTCAGTGCCGCGCCCGAATAGACGAAAGCGAGGAGATAGATCCAGGCCGGCATGCCGCAGACGGCCACGGCCCACACCAGAACCAGCGCCACGCCGAAACCATGACGCACCCAGATGCGTTGAGCCTTTCGATTCCCGGCGAGGCACGTCCGGGCCTCCGAAACCAGGAATCCCCCGATCATGATCAGCGGCCCGATGATCAGGCGCCCGAGCAGCGTCATGTTGAACCGCAGCAGCCATTGCCAGGGCCTGCCGAGCCGGTCCCAGCGGGCACCGGCGAGATATGCCGATTCCGGATCCTCGATCGGGTCCGTCAGGAACTCGTCGCGATGATGGCGCAGGTGCGTGACGCGATAGACCGCATAGGGCAGCCACAGCGACAGCGGCGGCCAGCCGAGAGCGTCGTTTACCCGCCGGCTGCGGGTCGGATGGCCGTGCATCACCTCATGCTGCAGGGAACCCTGCCAGGCGACCAGCCATCCTCCCGCAAGGCAGAGCACCGGAAGCGGCACCTCGGCCCAGAACCACGTCAGGGCCAGCCAGCCGCCATAGATGAGGGCGGCGAGCCCCACCGTCGGCCATTCGACGGCGGAAAAGCGGTCGGAAACGGATCGGATGCGTGCCATGGTATGGAAAACCGGAATGAAGGCGATCCAGGAAAACTAAGTCCACTTTATCTATAGACAATTCATGTTATGTCTAGCCCCACACGCGGTTGCAGCCGCGCATGGCTCCACGGGAGGACGAATATGCCGGCAGGTTTTCGACGCATCGTTTCCAGCCTGACACTCGGGCTGGGTCTCGGACTGGCCCTCGCAACGACCATGACGGGCGGCGCCACCCCTGCTGCTGCCGCCGGCACGCCGATCACGGTCGGTTCCAAGATCGACACCGAGGGGGCGATCCTCGGCAACATCATCGCGCTTCTCCTTGAGAAGAACGGCTTCGACGTCACCGAAAAAATCTCCCTCGGCCCGACCAAGATCGTCCGCACCGCCCTGATCGCAGGTGAGATCGATATCTATCCTGAATATACCGGAAATGCCGGCTTCTTCTTCAACCAGGATGCCGATCAGGCGTGGAAGAAGGCCGATACCGCCTACCAGAAGGCCAAGGAGCTCGATGCGGCCAACAATCTGGTCTGGCTCCAGCCCGCGCCGGCCAACAATACGTGGGCAATCGCCGTGCGCGGCGACGTCGCCAAGGAGAATCACCTCGTCACGCTCGATGACTTCGCCAAGTGGGTCAACGACGGCGGCAAGGTGAAGCTCGCGGGTTCGGCCGAGTTCGTGGAGAGCCCGGCCGCGCTGCCGGCGTTCCAGGCGGCCTACGGCTTCAAGCTCGGCTCCGACCAGTTGCTCGTGCTGTCGGGCGGCGACACGGCGGCCACCATCAAGGCGGCGGCCGAGGGCACCTCCGGCGTCAACACGGCGATGGTCTACGGCACCGATGGCGGTATCGCCGCGCTCGATCTCAAGGTTCTCCAGGATCCGAAGGGCGTGCAGGCGGTGTACGAGCCGGCGCCCGTGGTGCGCAAGGCGGTGCTCGACAAGTCCCCCGAGATCGCCACCATCCTCGATCCGGCCTTCGCGACGCTCACTCTCGAGACGCTGCAGGGCCTGAACGCCAAGGTGCAGATCGAGGGTCAGGATGCCCGCACCGTCGCGAAGGACTACCTGACCGAAAAGGGCTTCCTGAAATGAGCCTGGCTGGGGAGGGCGCGCTCGCCGCCGCGCCCGCCGCCAGCCGATCGGACGAGCCGCCGCGTGCCAATCCCCTGCTGGTGCTCATCGTCGCGGGCATGGCCCTCGCGGTGATCGCGGGCGGGTTCGTCACGGTCGCGCCGAACCGCATCCTCAGCGGCAAGCCGGTTTCGCTCTGGCTGGCCGTCGAGCCGCAATGGAGCCTGATGCTCGCGACTCTTGCGGTCGCGCTCGGCGGCCTCGCCTTCGGCCGCCGCACGGCAGCCGTCGATGGCATGGTGGCGGCTCTCGCCGCCGCGCTCCTCGTCGGCGTGCTCGCCGCCGCCGGACACGCCGCCGCCCTCGTGACGGAGGCGAGCGGCACCATGGCGCGCACCTCGTTCGGTCTCTCGTTCTGGGTCGTTCTTGCCGGCGCGGCTTTCGCGCTGACCGATGCCGTCGGCCGCGCGGCGCCCAATCCCCTCGTGCAGTTCCTCATCGCCGCCGCCGTCCTGGCCGTTGTCGCCGTGCTGGCCTCGTTCGGGATCTTCGACCAGCTGTCCCTCGTCCGCGAGTTCTTCACCCGCCGCGCCATGTTCTTTGCCGAAGTCGGCACTCACGTCGCGCTGGTGCTCGGTGCCCTCGTCGTCACCTTGCCGGCCGGGGCGGCGCTCGGCGCCTTCGCATTCTCCCGGCGTCGCGCGGCATCCGCCGTGTTCGGCGGCCTCAACCTCGTGCAGACCATTCCGTCCATCGCGCTGTTCGGCCTGCTCATCGGGCCGCTCACCGCGCTCGCCGCCGCCTTCCCGCTGTTGAAGGCACTCGGCATTGGCGGCATCGGCGCCGCGCCCGCCATCATCGCGCTGTCGCTCTACGGTCTATTGCCCGTCGCCCGCGGCGTGTTCGTCGGGCTCGAGTCCGTACCTGTCGCCGCGGTCGAGGCCGCCCGCGGCATGGGCATGACGGAGCGGCAGATTCTGTGGCAGGTCGCCGTGCCGCTGGCGCTGCCGGTTCTGCTGACGGCATTGCGGCTCGTCGTCATCCAGCTCATCGGCCTCACAGTGGTCGCCGCGCTGATCGGTGCCGGGGGGCTAGGCGCCTTCATCTTCCTTGGGCTCGGACAGACCGCGACCGACCTCATTCTGCTCGGGGCGCTCTCCTCGATCGGGCTCGCGCTCGTCGCCGATCTCGCCCTGCGCACCGTCGGCGGCCTCACGGCAAGCGGAGGTCGGCCATGATCGTGCTCGATCGTCTCGTCAAGCGTTTCGGCGACACCAAGGTGATCGACGGGGTGTCGCTGACCGTGCCGGACGGCGCGGTATGCGCGCTCGTCGGCGTTTCCGGCTCGGGCAAGTCGACCACGCTCCGGCTGATCAACCGCATGATCGAGCCAGACGGCGGCACGGTGCGCATCGGCGGCGTCGACGTGGCGACGGTGCCGCTCGTCACGCTGCGCCGGCGCATCGGCTATGTGATCCAGTCCATTGGTCTCTTTCCGCACTGGACCATTGCCCGCAACGTCGCCACCGTTCCCCATCTCCTGAACTGGCCGAAGGCGCGCATCGACGAGCGCGTCGATGAGCTGCTCGATCTCGTCGGCCTCGATCCGGCGCTCTATCGCGACCGCCGGCCTCACGAACTCTCCGGCGGTCAGCAGCAGCGCGTCGGAGTCGCCCGCGCGCTCGCCGCCGATCCCGACGTGCTCCTGATGGACGAGCCGTTCGGCGCGCTCGATCCCGTGACCCGCGACGGCCTTCAGGCGGCGCTTGCCGACATCCAGCACCGCACCGGCAAGACTATCGTGATCGTCACTCACGATATCGACGAGGCGATCCGCCTCGCCTCGATGATCGCGATCCTCGACAAGGGCCGCGTCATCCAGCACGGCAGCCCGCGCGACATCCTGACCCGGCCGGCCAATGCGTTCGTCTCGGCCTTCGTCGGCGGGCCGCGCCTGGGACTGCGGCTGCTGCAGGTCGGCACGGTCGGCGAGCGGGCCGCATTCGACGCCGCTGCCGCAGAGGCGTTCGCGCGCGAGACCGCATCGGCGGTGGAGCCGATCGACGCCGCCGCGAGCCTCGATCAGGCGGTGGCGCGCATGGTGGCGAGCGGCACGACGCGGCTGCCGGTGGTCGATGGCGCCGCTGGGCGTCATGGCATCCTGGAGTTCGCCGCTGTGGTGCGGCCATGAATACGGCGGCGTCCGTCGCCCATGCTTCGCCCGCGGCGGCTCTGCGGCGCCTCGCCGGCCGGCCCGCCGCCTGGTTCGCGCTCGCCTTCGTCGTGGCCGTGTTCGCCATGCCGCTTGCCGCGCCGTGGTTCCATGCCCTGTTTCCGGAACTCGCGCGACCGGTCTACAGTCGCGCGAGCTTCCTTGAACTCACCCTGTCCCATGCCGGACTGGTCGGGCTTGCGAGCCTGATCGTCGTTGTGGCCGGCGCCTCGGTCGGGATCTTCGTGACGCGGCCCGCCGGCCGCGATTTCGCCGGGCCGCTCGATACTCTGACCGCCGTCGGCCAGACCTTCCCGCCGACCGCGGTGCTGGCGCTTGCTGTGCCGCTCATGGGCTATGGCGGCGCACCGACCGTCGTCGCGCTCGTCGCCTATGGCATCCTGCCGGTGGTGGGCGCCACGATCGCGGGCCTCCAGGGCGTTCCCGCATCCGCGCGGGACGCGGCGGACGGCATGGGCTTCTCGCCGCTCGGGCGGCTCCTCAAGGTCGAGCTGCCGCTCGCTGCACCGGTGCTGATCTCCGGCATCCGCACCTCGGTCATCATCAATATCGGCACCGCGACCATCGGCTCCACCGTCGGCGCCCTCACGCTGGGCTCGCCGATCATCGAGGGCCTTTCGGGTTCGAACCCCGCTTATGTCATCCAGGGTGCCATCCTGGTCGGTCTGTTTGCCGTCACAACGGATCTCGTGTTCGACGAGATCGAGCGCGCCCTGCGCGGCCGATAGGGCCGCGCCGCGAACGGGTGTTGGGGCGGAACCGTCCGTCATGGGGCCGTCTTGGGACGGTTCCGCCGGGATCGCGACCGGGGCTCTTGGGGGGAGCCGACCGCGATCCTTCTGTTCGGCCGGTCTGGAGCCTGTCCTTGTCGACTGGATGTCTTCATCCGGTCGGAAAGCGCTCCGAGGCGGCCGCTGTTGCGAATTCGAAGAGGAAGACGGCGGGTCGTGTTCCGGCCCGCCGCGCCGATTCACGAGAAGAAGTCGATCTCCTGCGGGTTTCCGGCCCCGGTGCCGGTGAAGCCGAAGCTGATTTCGCCGTCGGCCGCGATGTCGCCGTTCCAGGCGGCATTGCGGATCACGTAGGTGTCGTCGTCGTGCGACACGATCTCGGCGTTCCAGATGTTGGTGATCTCGTACGGCATTTCGATCTCGATCTGCCAGCCGTGGACGGCCGCCGTACCGTTGTTCTCGACGGTGACGGAGCCGTTGAAGCCGCTGTTCCAGGAATCGACCAGATCGAACGACATCGCGAGCGCATCGTCGCCGAGCCCGGGATTGTCGCTCCCGCCGCTGCCGCCGTCCCCGCCGGTCGGAGGCGTCACGCCACCGTCGTCGTCCGCGATGGTGGCCTGTCCCGTGCCGCGGGCGATGGTGGCACCGGCGGCGTTGTCGAGCACCACGGAGAACATCTCGTCCGTCTCCCCGACCGTATCGGGCGTGATCTGGACGGCGATGGTCTTGGTGGTCTCGCCGGGATCGAACGTCACCGTGCCGGCGATGGCATGGAAGTCCGATGCATCGGCGGTGCCGGGAACGGTGTGGAAATCGACCGAGACGGCTTCGGCCGAGGCCTCCGACAGCGACACGGTGAACACCGCATAGAGCGCCGGCGCCGCCTCGCCGCCATCGTCGCCGCCGACCACATCGGTGTCGAAGTCGAACATGATCGGGTCGAGATAGGCGAGTTTCTGATTGTTGACCGTGGTCCAGTCGCTGTTGAGGATGCCGCCGGTATCGCCCGAATTCGGGTTCCAGGACCAGAAGGTCCACGAGATGCCCTGGTCGCCGGCCGGGATGTCCTTCACGCCGTCATTGTTGAAGTCGCCGGACATGTAGGCCGTGATGGCATCGAGCCACGGCGCGTCCTTCGGATCCGTCAGGTTGGTGCCGAACTCGCCCACATAGACCGGCGCGATGCCCTCCCGGTAGATGTAGCCCCACATCTCGTCGAACTTCGCCGGCAGATCCTCGGCGAAATCGCTGCCCTGGAACCACGGCTGGGCATAGACCGAGTTCGGATAGTCGTGGGCGGAATAGACCAGCTTGTTGTTGACATCGAGCTCGATGGGGTGGTCGCGAACGCCCATCAGATTGCCGCCCCACCAGTAGTTCTCGCCCTGGTAGGTGCCGATGCCCTCGACGAAGATCAGCCAGTTCGGGTTGACGTCGCCGATGGCGTTGCCGGCTTCCGTCGCTGCGCGGGCCCAGTCGTTGACGCCGCCGTCTCCCCAGGTGCCGTTGTACGGCTCGTTGTGGAGATCCGCGCCGATCACGGTCGGATCGTCGGCATAGCGCTCGGCCAGCATCTGCCAGTCGGAAATCCACGACGCCTCGGAATGCTGGCTGTCATACCAGAGGCCGTTGCCCGACGTGCCGGCGCCGGAGTCGCTGCGGTGATGGTCGAGGATGATCTTGATCCCGATCTCGCCGGCATAGTCGACGATCTTGTCCATGATCTGGAGGGCACTCAGGCCCTGGAGGTCCGGATTCTTGGAAAAGTCGATGCCGTTCGGTGTGGCCGTGGAGTGCAGCATCTCGCTGGAGAACGGCAGCCGGATGGTGTTGAAGCCGAGCTCCACCATCTGGTCCATCATGTCCTTGTACCCGCGCGTCCAGAGACCGTGCGGCGCGAGATTGCTCGATTCGAAGCCGAACCAGTTGACGCCCGCGATCTGCACCGAATTGCCGTCGGCGTCGACGATCTGGTTGCCGGCGGTCGAAAGCCAGCCGCCCGCCGCGGCACCGCCCTGCGGATCGCCCTCGGTCACGGTGACATCGTCGATCGAGAGCGAGGGAAGCGTCCCGGTGGGCGGCGCGTCGTCATTGACGATGGTACCCGTCGCCGTGCCGGTGGCGATGGTGGCACCACTCGGAGCGGAGAGCACGACGCTGAAGGTCTCGTTCGGCTCCACGACACCGTCGCCGATCGCCGTGACGTGGATCTCCTTCGTGGTCTCTCCCGGCGCGAAGGTGATCGTGCCGCTCTGGGCGACGTAGTCGGAGCCAGCGATCGCCGTGCCGTTGGCGGTCGTATATGCGACCGTCACCGGCGTGGTCGAGGCGGCCGAGAGCGTGACGACGAACATGCCGTGGCCTGGTTCGCCAGCATCGCCTTCGCCGAAACTCGCGCCCGCGATGGAGACAGTCGGGAGCGGGGCCGCCACATCGTCGTTGACGATGGTACCGACGGCGGAGCCGTCGGCAATCGTGGCGCCGCTCGGCGAGGAGAGAGTCAGGTTCAGCGTCTCGTTGCCTTCGACGACCGTGTCGCCGTTGACCTCGATGTGAACGACCTTGGAGGTTTCGCCCGGGGCGAACGTCAGCGTGCCGGTCAAGGCCTTGTAGTCCGACCCGGCGGTCGCCGTGCCGTTCCCCGTGGCGTAGCCGACCGTAACGGGTGTCGTGGAGGCCGCCGACAGCGTCACGGTGAACATCAGGTGCGTCGTGCCGCTGTTGCCTTCGGAGACCGAGGCGTCCGCCACCGACAGCGCCGGCAGCACCGGTTCAGGCTCGCCACCGCCGCTCCCGACCGGGGCGCCATTGACGAGGAAGCCTGCCGCGGCCGTTCCGCCGGAACCCGGCGTCGCCTGGAAGCCGAACGATGTCGAGCTGCTGGCCGCGATCGATCCGTTCCAGGCCGCATTGCCGATGACGTAGTGGTTGCCGACGTGGCTGACGATCACCGCGTTCCAGATATTGGTGATCGTGAAGCTCGCATCGAACGCCACCGTCCAGCCGTTCATGGCGGCGCTGCCCGCGCCGACTGCCATGTTGGCGACGAAGCCCGATCCCCAGTTGTCGGCGACGGTGTAGTCGACCGACGTGCCGCCGGCCGGCGGTGTGGCGGTGTCGTCGTTGACGATGGTGCCGACGCCGGTTCCGTCCGCGATGGTGGCGCCGCTCGGCGAAGAGAGCGTCAGGTTCAGCGTCTCATTGCCTTCCACGACCGTGTCGCCGTTGACCTCGATGTGAACGACCTTGGAGGTTTCGCCCGGGGCGAACGTCAGCGTGCCGGTCAGCGCCTTGTAGTCCGCCCCGGCGGTCGCCGTGCCGTTCCCCGTGGCGTAGCCGACGGTGACGGGTGTCGTGGAGGCCGCCGACAGCGTCACGGTGAACATCAGGTGCGTCGTGCCGCTGTTGCCTTCGGAGATCGAGGCGTCCGCCACCGACAGCGTCGGCAGCACGGGCTCGGGTTCGCCGCCGCCGTTGCCGACCGGGGCGCCATTGACGAGGAAGCCTGCCGCGGCCGTGCCGCCGGAACCCGGCGTCGCCTGGAAGCCGAACGACGTCGAGCCGCTGGCCGCGACCGATCCGTTCCAGGCCGCATTGCCGATGACGTAGTGGTTGCCGACGTGGCTGACGATCACCGCGTTCCAGATGTTGGTGATCGTGAAGCTGGCATCGAACGCCACCGTCCAGCCGTTCATGGCGGCGCTGCCCGCGCCGACCGCCATGTTGGCGACGAAGCCGGATCCCCAGTTGTCGGCGACGGTGTAGTCGACCGACGTGCCGCCGGCCGGCGAGGTGGCGGTGTCGTCGTTGACGATGGTGCCGACGGCGGAGCCGTCCGCGATGGTGGCGCCGCTTGGCGAGGACAGCGTGAGGTTCAGCGTCTCGTTGGCCTCGACGGCGGTGTCGCCGGTGACGGGAACCCGCACGACCTTGGAGATCTCGCCCGGTGCGAAGGTCAGCATGCCGCTGAGGGCGGTGTAGTCTGATCCGGCGGTGGCGGTGCCGTTGCCGGTCGCGTAGTGCACCATGACCTGCGAGGCGGAGGCCGCTGACAGCGTTACGGTGAATTCCAGGTATTTGGTGCCGCTGTTCCCTTCGGTAACCGAGGCATCGGCCACCGACAGCGTCGGCAGCACCGGGGCCACGGTGTCGTCATCGACGATCGTTCCGGTCGCCACCCCATTGGCGACGGTGGCGCCGTTCGGCGTCGACAGCGTGAGGGAGAAGGTCTCGTTGCCTTCGACGATGCGGTCGCCGATCAGCGGCACGTGGATTTCCGCCATGGTCTGGCCGGGCGCGAAGGTCAGCGTGCCGCTCACGGCCTCGTAGTCCGCCCCGGCGGTGGCAGTGCCGTCCGCTGTGGAATAGTGCACCGTCACGGTGCCGGTGGAGGCGTAGGACAGCCGCACCATGAACATCATGTGGGGTTCGCCGTCGTCGCCCTCCGCGGTCGAAACGCTCTCGATCGAAAGCGTCGGCGGTGTCGACGGGGCTTCGTCGTTGTCGACGATGGTGCCGGTCGCCGTGCCGCGGGCGATGGTAGCGCCGGCGGGGGCCGAAAGTTGCAGCGTGAAGGCTTCGTTGGCCTCCGACACGAGATCGTTAAGCACGGACACGTGGATCTGCTTGCTCGTTTCGCCCGGCGCGAAAGTCAGCGTGCCGAGGGCGGCGGCATAGTCCATTCCAGCCATCGCCGTCCCGTTCGCGGTGGAATAGCTGACCGTCACGGGCGAAGTGGAAGCTGCCGAGAGTGTCACGGTGAACATCAGCATCGCCGTGCCGGTGTCGCCTTCCGTGACGGTCGCATCCGCCACACTGAGCGTCGGCAGTGTCGTATGCGGGCCGGCGGCATTGATCGCCGCCTGCCATTCCGCCCGGGCGGTGGTGTCGAGGGTGATGACGTTGTTGAGGTCGAGGTCGGCGAGCGACACGCCCGTGAGCGTGTAGGTCTGCCTGTTACCCGTGATGGAGATCACCACCGAGCCGTTCACCTCGGCGATGTCGAATTCCGGCGCCTTGAACCAGCCGAAATCGAGCTTGTCGGTGGCGGGGTGGAAGTCGAGCACGATGTCGGCACCGTAGTGCCATTCGATGGCGTAGGTGGTGCCGATGCTGCCGGCGGGCGGCGTGCCGGGGCCGGCCGCGGTCGGCCAGTCGTCGGTGCCGGCGGTCGGAATGTCGTCACGGCCGAGGATTTGGGAATCCGGCACGCTGGAAAAGCCGAGCTGGATGTGGACCCGGTCCTCGCGCACCTGGGCGGCATGGAACAGGAAGTTCTCGATACCGAGCTGATCGATCGTCACGCCGAGCAGGATCAGGGCCTGGCCGGTACCGGTGTTGCCGATCACCACACCCTCCGGCCCGTCGACCATGTAGATCTGCTCGCGGGTGCCGTAATAGCGGAAGTCCACGACATCGGTGGCAGGGTCGAACGATACCCGGTCGATCTGGCCGATCTCGTGAGACCGGGCGTAGACGGTATGTGCCGCCGGCTCCACGCCGTGCTCCCAGGCGAGCGCGCCGGAGAGGTCCTGCCTCAGGTGGTCGTTCTGGATCGGCGCGAAGCTGTCGATGGTGAGCTGGCCGAGCGACACCCCGACGATGACCTGCTTCTCACCCGACCAGGGATTCATGAACGCCACGCCTTCGGGCGTGTCAATGACGATGAAGTTGTGGACGCTGACGTCGCCGAGATCGAGCTTGTCCCGCGCCGGGTCGAAGCCGACGATGTCCTGCCCCGTTGACGACACGTGATAGAGCGTGCCCGAGACGGTTTCCGCGTCGGCCTGCTGCATGACGTTCGTGCTGTCGGACATGGTTCCCTCTGCCTCCAAACATGGGTGACGCCCCGGGCCTGCCCTTCGGCCGGCCGCGTTCACCTTGCGTGATCGTTGAAGGTCGATGTGTCACAGCTCGGTGAGAATTTCAGCGGACCCCTCCGGGGAAGTCGACGAACCGCGGGAAAAAGCCGACGAGTGCCGCCCGGAGGGGCGGGAAAACGCTCGCGCCGGCCGCGGAGACGCTCCAGAATAAAGCCGGCAGCCGCCGGTTATCATCGTCGGGGAGCGAGGCGAAATGGCAGCGGACGCCCGCGCCGGAACGGTAGAGCACAAGACGCCGCTCGGCGCCGTGCGTGCGGCCATCGTGGAACGGTGGTATCGCATCACGCTGTTCTGGCGGACCCAGATCGTGGTCTGGAGCCTGTTCGCGGTCGCCGACATCGCGACGCGGCAGACCATCTACAAGCACATCACCGCGGCGCTGGCGCTGACGCTGCTGATGACGCCCGTCATGATGCTGCTGACGGCCGGCCTGCGGTGGGCCTATATGCGCCTTGGCCTCGATGGACGGATTTCGTTTCGAACCAACGTCTACATGCTCGGCCTCAGTCTCATCGCGGCGCTGGTCGCCGTGGTCGTCTCCGACGCATTGCGGTGGTATTTCGACTGGCCGATTCCAAACTGGGATCGCGCCGAGGCCTGGACCGTGCTCTTGGCCTTCCACTATGCGGTGCTGCTCGGGTGGAGCCTCGGCTACGTCTGGTTCAAGGCGGAGGTCGGGATGCGGATCAATCGCCAGCGCGCCGCCCAGGCCAAGGCGGATGCGCTGCGGGCCGAACTCGCCAAGCTGCGGCTTCAGCTCGACCCGCATTTCCTCTTCAACGCGCTCAACGGCATCGCGACCGAGATCCCTGACCATCCGAAGAACGCGCTCTACATGGTGCGCGAGCTCTCCGACTATCTGCGCTATTCCCTCGACACCATCGACGAGACCGTCGTCGCCACCGGTACCGAGGCGATGGCGCTGGTCGCCTATCTCAACGTCCAGCGCGCGCGCTTCGGCGAGAAGCTCGTCGCCCATCTCGCGGTCGATCCCGCCGCCGATGCCCGGCCGATCGCGAGCTTCCTGCTCCAGCCGCTGGTCGAAAACGCCATCAAGCACGGCAGCCGGCGCAATGTGCTCACCATCGATATCCGCGTGGAGACCTCCGGCGACGACCTCCGGGTGGCGGTGCGCAATTCCGGCACGCTCGTCCCCCATGCCAACGGCGGTGGGCGGCATTCCGGCGGGTTCGGGCTGGTGAACTTCCGTCGCAGGCTTGCCCTGCATTATCCGGGCAGGCACAGCTTCACGCTCAGCGAACGCGACGGCATGGTAGTGGCGGAACTGGTATTGAGCGGTGTCCCATGCTCCGGGTCCTGATCGTCGACGACGAACCCCTTGCGCGGCGCGGCCTCGGTCAGCTGCTGTCCGAACACGCCTCTGTGGCGGTCGTGGGCGAAGCCGGCAGCATCGGCGATGCCCTCACGCTGATCGAGCGTCAGAAGCCCGACGCGGTGTTCCTTGACATCGAGCTCGACGAGAACGGCGACGGCTTCGACCTGATCGGGAAACTCGACGATCCGCCGCGGATCGTCTTCGTGACCGCCTATGCCCGCCATGCCGTCGAGGCGTTCGCGGTCGAGGCGGTGGACTTCCTGCTGAAGCCCGTTTCCCCGGCGCGTCTGGCGGAAACCCTCGGCCGCGTCCAGCGTCTCGTCGCCGCCGGTCAGACGGGCAGCGAGGAGGAGGGCGCGACAATCGCGCTGCGCGTTCCCGGCCGCACCGTGGTGGCCGCCCACGCAGACATCATCGCGCTGCGGGCCGACGGCGACTTCACCCACGTGCTGCTCGCCGGCCAGCCGCCGCTGATGATCCTGCGCACGCTGACCTCGTTCGAGGAGGCGCTTCCCGCGCCGCCGTTCCTGCGGCTCGGCCGGTCGCTCATCATCAATTTCGCGCGTCTCAAGTCCCTCGAAACCCCCAGCCACGGCGCCCCGCGCATCGTGCTCGCCGGCCTCGCCGATCCGCTGCAGCTTGGCCGCAGCGCCGCCGCGCGGCTGCGCGAGCTTCTCGACCTCGACGCCACGGAGGCGTGATGTCCGCATGGCCTGCCGCCGCGCGGCGGGTTCCCCCGTGAATTGCCGGGAAGGGCTGCCTAAATTGCACGCGGATGGGCTATCAAGGATGGCCGCGCCGGTTCGCGGTGCCAAATGACACGGCGCATCCCCCGGGCCATCGGGGCGACGCCGGATGGAGGACACAAGCCATGGCGAAGACCGCCGTTATCGTCGTCGATCTTCAGAACGACTACTTCCCCGGTGGAAAATGGCCGCTGGTCGGCATCGACGAGGCTGCCGATAACGCGGCCCGTGTCATCGCCGCGGCACGCAAGGCCGGCGACCTCGTCGTGCACATCCGCCACGAGAGCACCGAGGCCGATGCCCCGTTCTTCGTCGCCGGGTCCGAGGGTGCGCAGACCCATCCGAAGGTTCTGAACGCGGCGGGCGAGCCGGTGGTCGTGAAGCACGCCGTCAACGCCTTCCGCGACACGCCGCTGAAGAGCATCCTCGACGAGGCCGGCGTGACCGACGTCGTCATCGCCGGTGCCATGAGCCATATGTGCGTCGATGCCGCCACCCGGGCCGCCTCGGACCTCGGCTATTCCGTCACCGTGATCCACGACGCCTGCGCCACCCACGACCAGGTCTTCGGGGGCAAGACCGTTCCCGCCGCGGACGTCCACGCCGCCTTCATGGCCGCGCTCGAGTTCGGCTATGCCAAGCTGGAGCCGGCAGACGCCTTCGTCTCGCGCGCGGGCTGACGCCCGTCGCCTGAATTTGCGACGACGAGAAGGCGGCGGCCCGAGACCTGCCGCCGTCGCGACGGGCTCCGCCTTCCGTCGCGATTGTGAGAAACCGCTCAATAGGGCATGCAGCGGAACCGGCATTATCCGCGCGCCCGGATGCGCATAAATCACCGTTGGTCCGGCGGCCACCCCAGTTCATGAGGCGGGCGCCGGTCACGGTCCTGTTTGCTTCCAGGAATCCCAACAACGGACGGGTGGCATCATGCGCTACAAGACACTGGGCGGAACCGGTCTTCTGGTCTCGGAACTCTGCCTCGGCACCATGACCTTCGGCGGTCGCGGCTTCTGGACCGCCATCGGCACGCTCGACCAGTCGGTCGCCGACGGCATCGTGGCCCGCGCGCTTGACGCGGGCGTCAACTTCATCGACACGGCGGACGTCTATTCCGAGGGACTGTCCGAGGAGATCACGGGCCGCGCGATCATCAATTCCGGGCGGCAGCGGTCGGATGTCGTTCTGGCGACGAAGGTTTTCGGCGTCGTCGGCAAGGACCCCAACGCCCGCGGCGCCTCGCGCGGCCATATCATGGACGGCGTCAAGGCCAGCCTGAAGCGCCTCGGTACCGATTATATCGACCTCTACCAGATCCACGGCTTCGACACGATCACGCCCATCGAGGAGACGATGCGCGCGCTGGAGGACCTCGTGCGCGAGGGGCACGTGCGCTATGTCGGCGTTTCCAACTGGGCGGCCTGGACCATCATGAAGGCGCTCGGCATTCAGGATCGGCATGGCTGGTCGCGCCTCGCCACGCTGCAGGCCTATTACACCATCGCCGGCCGCGATCTCGAGCGCGAGATCGCCCCGCTGCTCCAGTCGGAGAAGCTCGGGCTGATGGTCTGGAGCCCGCTCGCCGGCGGGCTGCTGTCCGGCAAATACGACCGTGACGGCAACGGGCCGGAAGGCTCTCGGCGGGCCAGTTTCGACTTCCCGCCGGTGAACCGCGAGCGTGCCTTCGCCTGCATCGACGTGATGCGGGAAATCGCGGCGGCTCATGGTGTTTCGGTCGCCCGCGTCGCGCTCGCTTACGTGCTGGCGAAGCCGTTCGTGATGTCGATCATCATCGGTGCGCGGACTGTCGAACAGCTCGACGACAACCTCGCCGCCACCGGGCTGCGCCTGAGCGCCGAGGAGCTTGAGCGGCTCGATGCCGTCAGCGCGCTGCCGGCGGAATATCCCGGCTGGATGCTGGAACGGCAGGGGGCTGCGGCCGCTGCTCTCTTGCGGGATTCCGCGGTCTGACAGGCGCGGAACGGTATCTTCCCGCGGCGCCCCGAGTGTCGCGGGAAGGGCCACCCGGCGGATTTCATCGCGTTTCCGGGGAGAGGAAATCAGTCCGCTAAGCGCGCGCTGCGGTGGTCTTGCAATCACAATTTGTCCGGATTGGTCCCGAAAGAACTTTATTTCAATAACTTTCGTCCGGGCAACTATCCGCGGGAAGTATCCCGCAGCGGCTGAGGCCGTCGCTGGCGCGTTCGCGAAAAGCGAACTGTATGGCTTTCGCAATTCGACTATTTCTTTGAACTTGCTGATCGGCTCTCGACACGATGCCTCTGTGACATCGCTGCATCCCTCTCGGTGCGTTGCCCGGTCGGGGGAGCGGGAGGGCAGAAGCAGGGTCGATCAAAGACACAGAATTGAGCTATTTATATATTTTGGGGGATCATATGAATTTATCTCGAAATTCAATTCGTATTCAATCCGGTTTTGAACGTGATGAAGATTGTTGGAATTTCGGTTCATTCAAGATGTTCATTTTTATGTTGATGACGTGAATATAAATACATCTGGATAATCCAGAGTACCTCGGGATATGTTGACATTTTTCAGAGACCCCGTCGTCTCTTCTGTCGAGCAATAAACGGAGTGGATGTGCCCTGATGCTCGCAGATTGCGTTTATCTGTGTATCTTACGAATGTAAAAGATCGAAAAATTCGTCTTCATCAAGAAAAATATGTGTTTTACGGGCGAGATGGGGATGTTTTTATCTCTATTCCATTGTCGATCTGAAAAGACCTAAACGTTTCGAAAAAGGTGAATTTTTTAGTTACATATAAATATAATGCTCCGGATTGTGATCTGGTTCAACTTGAAGAGCGGCCCGGGCACGGGTAAAAGCCTGTTTGCGCGTTCTGTTCCGGGCGCGCCACCGGTCTGCGAAGAGGAGGCCGGGCGGCGCGTTCAGTGTGATTGGGGACACATGAAGCCAAGGCGTCCGGCTTGTCAGGCTGCATGGGCCGTTTCCCGCCTCCCTCGCCCGTCGGCGGGATGCTCGCCCCTGCGCGGTCCGCGCGCGCTTGGGAGCACCTTTCTGATGCGCGCATGCGCGCCGATGCTCGCTCTGGCGACCGTCCTGCTCGCCTTCCTGCTGCTCCCGGCCAGCACCGCGTTCGCACAGGGCGGAGTGCTCACCCTCGCGGAGAAGGACTCGGCCGTCAGCGCCGTCGGATACCTCTCCGCCCTCCAGGACCCCGACGGCACCCTGACCCTCGAGGACGTCGTGGCGCGGCGGGACAGCTTCCGGCCGATCCCGGGTCCGTTCAATGTCGGCTATTCGCGCAAGGGCGCCTGGTGGCTGCGGATCACGGTCGCGCCGGGTCCGCACGGCGGTGGCGACTGGCTGCTGGAACTCACGGCCCCCTATACCGACATGATCGACGTCTACGCCCCCGCGCGCGTGGCAGGGCAGGGGAAGGGCACCGGGGCGGACGATCTCGAGGTGGTCCATTCTCGCACCGGCAGCCTGGTGCCGTTCTCCGAGCGCGGGCTGTTCTCGCACCTCTTCGTGGTGCGCACCGAACTGACCGACCTCAGACAGCAGGACATCTATATCCGGCTCGCCGGCAACCGTTCGCTCACGGCCTCGCCGACCTTCTGGCGGCTGTCGCCCTTTCTCGGCAAGCTGACCTTCAACGTGCTGATGGTCGCGTTCATCCTGGGCGCCGGGACGATCACGGGGCTTGGCTCGGTGATCTTCGGCCTCTGGCTGCGCTCGAAGCCGTTCGTCTGGTACGGCGTCTATGTCGCCCTCGGCGCGATGGTGGTGCTCGGCAACAGCGGGTTCCTCACGCTGCTGCTCTATCCGCTGTCGCCGACGGTCGTGCTGCGGCTGCAGAACGTGATCGGATGCCTCACGATCATGACCGCCGCCTTCATGGTGCGTGCCCTGTTCTGCAGCAGCGGCCGCAATCCGGTGGCCTCGCGGCTGATGATCGCGATCGGCGCGATCGCCGCAATCTGCGCCGTTATCGCCGCGTTCGGTTATTACGGCCTGATCGCGCCGTTCCTCAGCCTCAACCTGCTGCTGCTCTGCATCCTGATTCCCTGGGTCGCCGTGCTCAGTCTGTGGCGGCGCGAGCCGGCGGCGATCTGGTACTCCATCGGCTTCATCGCCTACGGCTTCTGCGGCGGATGGTTCATGCTGATGGTGCTCGGCGTGCTGCCGGCCAGCACCTTCGGGGAACGCGGCTACCAGATCGTCAGCGTGCTCAACATGGTGACGATGTTCGTCGGCCTCGCCACGTCGCTCAGGGCGGGCGTGCGCGAGCGCCGCAGTCTCGAACTCCAGCTGCTGCGGGCCTCGCAGCAGAACGAACGCGAACTGGAGGCCGCGGTGGTCCAGCGCACGCTGGCGCTCGAAAGCGAGATCGAGGCACGCCGGTCGGCCGAGGCCGCGCTTCGGGTCGCGCTGCGCGAGCAGCGCCACTTCCTGATCATGGTCAGCCACGAGTTCCGCGCGCCGCTCGCTTCCATCCGCGTGGCCATCGCCGTCATCGAGCGCCGGCTTTCCGAGCTCGACGACGCGGCGCGGCGCGAGGTGAGCAAGATCGTCCGCACCGTCGGCCGGCTGTCGCACCTGATCGATGCCTTCCTGGCGGAGGAGGTGCTGGAGAAGAGCGCGCTCCAGCCCCGGCTGGCGGCGCTCGACCTCGCCGCGCTCGCCGGCGAGATCGCGCAGGAACAGACGGCGGTGACCGGGCGCGACATCCAGGTCGAGGCGGCGGCGGTGGCGCCGGTCGAGGCAGATTCCGCGCTGCTGCGCACCGCGCTCGAAAACCTGATCGGAAACGCGGTGAAGTACACCGACGGCGGGATCACGATCGCGGTCCATCCCGAGGACGACGCGGTCGCGATCGCCGTGAAGGACTGCGGCCCGCCGATCCCGGAGGAAGACCGTCCGTTCCTGTTCGAGCGCTATTATAGGGCTTCGAGCGCCGCCGACCGCTCCGGCATCGGCATCGGCCTCAGCATCGTCCAGAAGATCGCCGCCCTGCATGGCGGTGCCGCGCGACTGGAGAGTGACGGTAGCCGGGGCAACATATTCGTTCTATCAATTCCGACGAACATCCAGAGCCACCAAGAGCAGTTCGATTCGGCGCATGCAGCGGAATCGTGAATTTCAGACATGGATGTTCAGACATGGGTGTACTGACCATGCCAATTCGTGTCCTTCTGGTCGACGACGATTCCGATTTCCGGGACAGCCTGCAGACCTATCTGACGGATGCCGGTCTCGCCGTCCGTGCGCTCGGAGATACCCTCCAGCTCGCCCGTGAGATCGAGGACCATCGGCCTGACGTCGTCGTGCTCGACCTGAACCTGCCGGGGCAGGACGGCTTCTCCGCCGCGCTCGCCATGCGCGACAAGAATGCCCTCGGCATCGTGATGCTGACCGGCCGCACCAAACGGGAAGACCGCGTTCTCGGCCTGTCCATCGGCGTCGACCACTATCTGACGAAGCCGATCGATCCGGCGGAACTGGAACTCGTGCTGCGCAATCTTCACCGGCGGTTGAAGCCGGCCGCGCCAGCGGCGGCAACGGACGGCGCGGAGACCGGCCGCTGGGTGTTCAACGCCCGGCAATGGCTGCTGACGAGCCCGGCCGGGATCGAGATCAAGCTGTCGAGCACGGAATATCAGTTGCTGGAGCGCCTCGTCGCCCGGCAGGGCAAGCCGGTGCCGCGCGCGGATCTCATCGCGGATGCGGACCGGCACAATTCCGAACAGATCGGCCGCGGCCTCGACCTGATCGTGTTCCGCCTGCGCCGGAAGGTGGAGAAGGAAAGCGGATCCGCGCTGCCGGTGCGATCGGTGCGCGGGGTCGGGTACGTCTTCGCCGACAAGGTGGATCTCGTCGCCGACTGACGGCGCCGCCGGATCCTGCCGTCCGCCCCAGGCGTCTCCCCAAGCGTCTCCCCAGGCGTCTGGGCGCCGGTGCGGGGCGGGCCTCCGGCCCCGCTTCGATCACCCGCCGAGCCTTCCTCGCTCAGACAGGCGCGTCCGGCGGCACGGCGCCGTGGCCGCCTTCCACGGCGGCGCGCAGCCTCGGCACCATGAAGTCCAGGAACAGGCGGATGCGCTGGGGCACGTGAGCGCCGCCGAGATGCAGGGCGTGAATGTCCTCGGTGTCGCGGCCGCGATCGGCGAGGATCTCCACCAGACGGCCGTTCGCGATGTCCTGCGCAACGTGGAAATCCGCCAGCCGCGCGATTCCCGCCCCCGCGAGGGCGAGGCGGCGGACCGTTTCGCCGTTGTTGGCGAGCAGCGTGCCGTGCGCCATCCGGTCGGCGATGCGCCCGCCCTGGCTGACCGGCCAGACCGGCGCGGCGCGGCGGAAATTGAAGCTCAGGCAGTTGTGCCGGACGAGATCGTCGAGATTGGCCGGCGTGCCGTGCCGCGCAAGATAGTCCGGAGCGGCGACGATCTTGCGGCAGGCGGTGCCGATCTTGCGGGCGGTCAGGGTGGAATCGGTCAGGGCGCCGATGCGGAACGCCACGTCCGTGCGGTCGAGATAAAGGTCGGCGATCTCGTCGGACAAAGAGAGATCCACGACGATGCCAGGATAGTCGCGCCAGAACGCCGGCAGCAGCGGCTCGATCAGCCGGCCGCCGAACGCGACCGAGGCGTTGACGCGCACGGTGCCGCTGGCGGCATGAGCGTCGCGGGCGAGCAGCCCCTCGATCTCGTCGAGCTGGACGAGGAACTGGCTGCTGCGTTCGTAATAGAGCCGCCCGGCCTCGGTGAGCGAAAGCCGGCGGGTGGAGCGGTCGATCAGCCGCGTGCCGAGGCGCTGCTCGATGCGCGCGACGAGCTTGCTGACGGTCGACGGCGTCATGTGGAGCTGGCGCGCCGCATCGGAGAAGCTGCCGGCCTCCACGACCCGCACGAAGACGCTCATCTCGCCGGCCCTGTTGTCCATGTGCCGTCCCCCGTCGTGCCGTGCAATCCGTCCACCGATATAGCCTGGTGGACACGACTCGGTGAATTGGCTTCACAGATCCTTGGAGCCTTCGCCCGCTTATCCGGCGCGCCGGCGGCGGCCATATTGCAGCGCATCAACCCCATCTTCCCCGCGCTTTCCGCTTTCGCGTCCGACGACGCGGCGGAAGAACAGGATGTGCTGCGCCATGCCTATCGCCCTTCTCGCGCTCACGATCGCCGCCTATGCGATCGGAACCACGGAGTTCGTCATCGTCGGGCTGCTGCCGACGGTGGCGACGGACCTCGGGATCACCCTGCCGCTTGCCGGCCTCATCGTCAGCGTCTACGCCCTCGGCGTGACCTTCGGGGCGCCGGTGCTGACGGCGCTCACCGGCCGGATCGCCCGAAAGCCGCTGCTGCTCGGCCTGATGGCGCTGTTCGTGGCCGGCAACACCCTCGCCGCGCTGAGCGCGAGCTATGAGACGCTGCTGGTCGCGCGGGTGCTGTCGGCGTTCGCCCACGGCGTGTTCTTCGCCGTCGGCTCCACCATCGCCGCCGACCTCGTGCCGGAAAACCGGCGCGCTTCGGCGATCGCGATGATGTTCATGGGCCTGACGGTGGCGATCGTCACCGGCGTGCCGCTCGGAACCTGGATCGGCCAGACCTTCGGCTGGCGGGCGACGTTCTGGGTGGTGGCCGGGCTCGGCACGGTGGCGTTCGCGGCCATCGCCGTGCTGCTGCCCTCGACGCTGAAGAACGCCCAGCCGGCGAGCCTGCTCGACCAGGCCCGCGTGCTCGGCAGCGGACGGCTGCTGCTGGTGTTCGCGATGACCGCGCTCGGCTATGGCGGCACGTTCGTCGCCTTCACCTTCCTCGCGCCGATCCTGCAGGAGATCACCGGCTTCTCCCAGGGCAGCGTCAGCCTGATCCTCGTGCTCTACGGCATCGCCATCGCCATCGGCAACATCGCCGGCGGCAGGATCGCCAACCACGATCCGGTGAAGGCGCTGATCGGGCTGTTCGCGGTGCAGGCGGCGGTGCTGGTGGCGTTCTCGTTCACCGCCGTCTCGCCCGTGCTGACGCTGGCGACGCTCGCCGCGCTCGGCTTCCTGTCGTTCGCCAACGTGCCCGGCCTGCAGCTCTATGTGGTGCAACTCGCCAAGGTGCACCGGCCCGGCGCCGTCGATGTCGCTTCCGCCCTCAACATCGCCGCGTTCAATCTCGGCATCGCCGCAGGGGCGTGGATCGGCGGGCTGGTGGTGGCCTCGCCGCTGAGGCTCGGAGCGACGCCCTGGGTGGGGGCGATTCTGGTCGCCGGGGCGCTGGTGCTGACGCTGTGGAGCGGCGCGCTGGACCGCAGGACCCGGGCGCTGGCGCCGGCGGTCTGACGGCCGGATATGCTCAATCCCTTGAATCTGGCGCGAATTCTTGTCGATCTGACGATTCCGTCAGATCGGAAAGCGCTCTAGGGGCCAGATGGGCTCGCCGGCGGGACCATGCGGGACCGCGAGGCCCTCCGGCGGCCGGATGCCGCAGGTCGCACGATTAGCCAGTACGCCGTGGAATAAAGGCAGTCTTTCCGGCCGGGAAAGGCTGCCGATTCATGTAACCGCTGCCTTCGATTCCAATCTTTCATATTCTTTCAAATAATCTTACAAAAATTTCATTGTGCGTTGTTCGGGCGTGCGGGTATAGGCTTCCTCTCGGCCGGGGTCCCGGACCGCTCATTGTTTTGCGGGTCGAGCGGTGCGGGCCCCCGCCGGATGTGTCGCATCGAGTGCGCCGTGCGATCTGGCCGCTGTCGTGCTCCGGTGCGTGCAGGGCCGCTGGGGGGCTTTTCCGGGCCGAACGTGGAGATGCGGCGGGTATGCGCGGGCGGTGTTCGCGTTTCCCATCAAATCCTGCCCTTGCGCTGGCGCCGCGAGCCTGTGAAATGGGCATCGGCTTCGCGTTCTCGTTGCCGTTGGAAACGCCCGTCCTTTCGATCTTGAAGGTCTTTCAGATGATTCCGGCCAATCGATTCCGTCTCCGTCATCGCCTGCTGTCCGCCGCGCTTGCATTCGGTGTCGTCGCCGGAGCAGTCGGCACGGACGCCGCGCTCGCTCAGGCCGCGCAGAAGGGCGATGCCAAGAAGACCGAGGCGGCGAAGCCCGTCGCGGTCGATCCGAACACCCCGCAGGCCACCACCGCCACCTACGGCGACTGGATGGTGCGCTGCTCGGCCGTTCCCGGCCAGTCGGGCACCGCCAAGGTGTGCGAGGCTGCGCTCGGCCTGCAGGCCAAGGGACAGGAAGGCCTCATCGCCCAGGTGGTGATCGGCCGCGTCGCCAAGGACCAGCCGGCGCGCCTGATCGTGCAACTGCCGAACGGCGTTTTCCTGCCGGCCGGCGCGACGCTCTATCTGGACGACAAGGCGACGACGGGAATCGACACCGTGTTCGCCACCTGCACCCAGGGCTGCTTCGCCGATACCGAGCTGAAGACCGACCAGCTTGCCGCCCTCAAGGCCGCCAAGGGCCCGGGCCGGCTCGAGTTCGTCGACGGCAACAGCCAGCGCCTGGCGCTGCCGATCTCGTTCAACGGCCTGAACGTGGCGACCGACGCCGCGCTCAACCCGAAAGGCTGAGGCCCGCCGAAGGGCTGAGGCCGGGCCGCGGCGCCCTCGCGGGCGCCGTTCGCGCGCAATCATCCGCGATGATTTAGGAGCCTTCCCGGCGACCCCGGGAGGGCTCTTTTCGTTCGGGAGCCGGCGCGGGGCGGCGCGGACGCCTTCCAGGCGGGCGCGTCAGTTCGGCCGGGAGAGGCCGAGGCGGGCGATCTTGCGGTGCATGGTGGCCCGGCTGATGCCGAGGAGCCGTGCCGCGGCCGAGACGTTGCCGTCGGTGCGCGACAAGGCCCTCTGCACCGCGCCGCGCTCGGCGCCCGTCAGGCTTTCGCAGGGCACTTCCTCCTCGCCCAGCAGCAGGTCGTCGGCGGGGAAGGGATGGGCGAGGCGCTCGTCGGTCAGGCCGTAGGCGATCCGGGCGGCGCGGTTCGCGCCGATCACGAGATCCTCCCGGTCGACCGCGATCATGCCGCCGGCGCCGCGGCCGACATCCGGGCACAGCAGCACGCGGGCGTGGCGGTACATCTCGCGGAAATGGCGGGCCTCGATCTTCTGCGCGGCGTCGCAGGCGGCGGCGGCGACCACCTTCAGCACGGGCATCGTGAGATCGGCGCGGCAGGTCGAGACGTCGAGCGCGGCGATGATCGCGCCCTTCTCGTCCCAGATCGGCGCCACCGTGCAGCTGAGGCCGATATTGCGGGTGAGGAAGTGCTGGTCGCGATGGATTGTCAGCGCCCGGCCCTCGGCGAGGCAGGTGCCGACGCCGTTGGTGCCCTCGCTCGCCTCGCTCCACACCATGCCGGTCCAGAGGCCCGAGGCGCGGAAATCGGCATCGTCGCCCGGCACCCCGCGCCGGTCGAGCGGAACGCCGTCGCGGTCGGTTAGAAGCACGCAGCAGCCCGCCTCGCCGACCGACTGGAACAGCCGGTCGAGGGTGTTCTGCGCGAGCCTGACCAGCGGCTCGACCCGCTCGAGCGCCACGCGGAATTCGGCGTGGCTCAGCTGATGCGGCGGCTGGTCCTGTTCGGGGTCGAGGCCGTATTTCGTCAGCGACCGCGACCAGGACGCGGCAACGGCCGATTTCGCCGCGGACGCCGGATTGCGCAGCGTCGAATAGACCTGCTCGGCGTGGCGCGCGTCGTGTGTTCCCACCATGTTCACCCGCCTTTTTGTTGTTCGGTCGCGGTGCGCCGCCCAGGGGGCGAACGCAGGTTCGATGTCGCGGCCGTCATGCGGTCCGCCATCATCCGGCGGGTTTGTGGCGGAAGTCAATGCGGGCGGCGCTCAACTTTCGTTTGAGCGCACGATCCACGCGCGTGCAGGGGCGTGCCGGGCGCCGGGATGCAAGGCTGACGCCACGTTGTGGAGCGAGACTGGGCCAATGGCAGGCGAGACAGGCTCCCGATCGGCGGCCGCGGACGGCGGTCCACGGCGAAACGGCCCCCGGCGCATTGACGCCCGGCATCGGCGCGATATTGTGGTCGGTAATCCGAGGGGCGCGCCGGGCGGCGCTGAGACGGCGGTGAGCCGAACCCTTGAACCTGATCCGGGTCATGCCGGCGTAGGGACGGAGCGAGGCCATAGGCCTTCCCCCACGTTTTCCTGTCGTCGCCAAGACCGCGCTGGTCGCAGTCGCCATGGAACTCCCCATGGACTGCGCGGGGAGAACGGGCTTGGACGAGGCCTTGCCGATGGAAGACACCGCGCCGCGGCGCAGGCGCGTGCGGCGCCCGCTTGGCGCCACGATGGCGGTGGTGCGCGATGTCTGCGGCGGGCTCGCGGCCGTGGTCGCGATCTGGCAGGCCGCGATCTGGCTGTTCCAGCCGCCGGGCTACATGCTGCCGGCGCCGGCCGACGTGATCGCGGTGCTGGTCGAGCGGCACGACATGCTCCTGCGCAATGCCGCGGTCACGCTTGCCGAAGCGCTGCTCGGGCTCCTGTTCGGGACGCTGGCGGGGGCGGCGGCGGCGATCGGCATGGCGGCCTCGCCCATCGCGAACCGGCTCGCGTGGCCGCTGCTCCTGGTGCTGCAGGCGATCCCGGTGTTCGCCATCGCGCCGCTTCTGGTGGTGTGGTTCGGGTTCGGGCTGGCGTCGAAAGTGGTGATGACCTCGCTCGTCATCTTCTTCCCCGTGACCTCCGCCTTCGCCGACGGCATCCGCCGCACCGATCCGTTCCTGCTCGACGCCTGCGCGCTGACGGCGGCGACGCGGTGGCAGACGCTGATGGCGGTGCGGGTGCCGATGGCGCTGCCGGGATTCATCTCCGGCCTCAGGGTCGCCGCGCCGCTGGCGCCGCTCGCCGCGGTGGTGGGCGAGTGGGTCGGGGCGGCGAGCGGGCTCGGCTTCCTGATGATCCAGGCCAATGCCCGCATGCAGACGGGCGACGTGTTCGCCGCCCTGTTCATTCTCGCCGTTCTCACGCTGGCGCTGCGCGCCTGCGTGGATGCGGCGACCGCCCGTCTCGTGCCCTGGCAGCGTGAAGCGCCATGAGCGGGCGGCAGGACGATCCCGCGGACGGCCCGCGGATCGCCGGGCATCCCCTCCGCCCCGGCCGTGGCGCCACGCCGCGCCCGGGCGGGCGGCGAGTCCACCGGTTATAGCGTCGAGTTGAGAAGGAGAAGCACCCTTGATGCGCGCTTTCGCCCTTGCCGTCGGTCTGATGATGGCCGGCCTTACCGCCACCCCGGCCGCCGCGGCCGACAAGCTGACGGTTCTGCTGGAGTGGTTCGTCAACCCGGACCACGCGCCGCTGATCATCGCCGAGCAGCTCGGCATGTTCGAGAAGGCCGGGCTCGACGTCGCGCTCGTGCCGCCGACCGATCCCGCGGCGCCGCCGCGCCTGATCGCCGCCAAGCAGGCGGACGTGGCGATCCACTACGAGCCGAGCCTGTTCCTCGACGTCGATGCGGGCCTGCCGCTGATCCGGTTCGGATCGCTCGTCGAAACGCCGCTCAACACGCTGACGGTGCTCGAAGGCGGGCCGATCCAGAAGCTCTCGGACCTGCGCGGCAAGCGGATCGGGTTCTCCGTCGCCGGGTTCGAGGACGCGCTCCTGCAGACGATGCTGAGCTCGGCCGGGCTGACGAAGTCCGACGTCGAGCTCGTCAACGTCAATTTCTCGCTCTCGCCGGCGCTGATCTCCGGGCGTGTCGATGCCACCATCGGCGGCTATCGCAATTTCGAGCTGACGCAGATGCGGCAGGAAGGCCATCCCGGCCGGGCGTTCTACCCGGAGGAGCACGGGGTGCCGCCCTATGAGGAGCTGATCTTCGTCACCCACCGCGATCTCGCCAGCGACAACCGGCTGCCGCGGTTCCTCGCGGCGGTGGAACAGGCCTCGCTCTACATCACCAACCATCCGCAGGATGCGTGGCAGCTGTTCATCAAGGCCTATCCGGATCTCAACAACGACCTGAACAAGCAGGCGTTCTTCGACACGATCCCGCGCTTCGCCAAGCGGCCGGGCGCCATCGATCTCGGCGCCTACCAGCGGTTCGGGACGTTCCTGAAAGAGCAGGGCCTGATCAAGACGGTGCCGGCCGTCGGCCAGATCGCCGTCTCGGTGCGATAGGCGTCGAGGCGGTCCGCCGTTTTCCCGGCCGGCAGTCGCCGGCCGGCTCTCCTCAGACCGTTTCCTCCGGCGCGAGCTGCGTCAGCGGGAAACGCAGCCGCCATTCCAGCCCGCCCGGCAGAAGGTCGAGATCGGCGGTGCCGTCGACGGCGCGCGGCACCAGCCGCTCCAGCATCACCCGGCCGAAGCCCTTGCGGCCGAGATCGATGACGGTCGGGCCGTGCTCCTCCTGCCAGACGACCTCGAACAGCGGACGCTCGCCGTCCGTTATGCGCTGCCATGCGACGCGCACGCGGCCGGCGGGCACCGACAGCGCGCCATATTTCGAGGCGTTGGTGGCGAGTTCGTGCAGCGCGAGGCCGACATTCTGGGCCGCTTCCGGGCTCAGCAGCGCATTTTCACCCTCGATCACCACCCGTTCGCCGCTGCCCTCGATCACGTGGCCGAGCTGGGTGTCGACGAGTTCGCGCAGCGAGGCGCCGTGCCAGCCGCTGTCGACGAGGAGGTCCAGGCTGCCGGCGAGCGCACGCAGCCGGGCCGAGAAGCGGATGACGAACGTGCCGACATCGTCGACGGTGCGGGCGGTCTGGCGGGCGATACCCTGCACGACCGCGAGCAGGTTCTTGGAGCGATGCGTCAGCTCGCGCATCATCACCTTGAGCTGGCGCTGGTGCTCCTTGTGGGCCGTCACGTCGATGGCGACGCAGACGAGGCCCGAGATCGCGCCGTCCTCATAGAGCGGCTCGACCCGCAGGTCGTACCAGTGGATCTTCTCGCCGATCCGCAACGAGGCTTCCACCGTCTCCGGAACGCCCGTTTCGAGCACGGTGCGCTTGACCGGGTTGATGATGGTGGACGTGAGATCCGGCAGGCTTTCCGTGTCGGTGAAGCCGATGAAGTCGTCCACCTTCATGCCGTGCGGCGGATTGCACATCCACGAATAACGCAGGTCGCGATCGGTGGTGTAGACGGTGATCGGCGAGCCTTCGAGCGCGAGTTCGAAGCGTTTGGTCGCAGCCGACAGCTCACGCGTGCGTGCTTCGACGCGCGATTCGAGGTCGGCGTTGAGCGCGGTCAGGCGCTCGACGAGAAGGCGCCGCTCGCTGGCGTCGGCCTCAAGGCGGCTGTTGGCCGCGGCGAGTTCGGCGGGCGAGGGCAGTCGCAGAAGCCTGGGCAGCGCGATCCAGAGCGCCGCAGCGGCCGCAAGCGAGAGGAGCGCCGTCGCGGCCTTCACGATTCCGGCGGCGGCGTACCACGGGAACCAGAGCGTCAGGAAGTCGCCTAGGTGCGCAAGCGCGCTGGCGCCGATGAAAGCCGCGAACAGCCAGCCGATGCGGCGGCGCGTCGGGTCTAGATCGCGCGAGCGGTGCACGAAGATCAGGATCGCGACCGGGATGGCGATATAGGCCACGGCCATGACGAGGTCGGAGATCGCATGCAGGGCGACGAGATCGGGCCTCCAGAGCAGACAATAGCCGTAGGGCACAAGAGACGCCGCCCCGAGGACGTCGGTCAGGAAGGGAGGCATGCAAGCCGTCTCCGTTTACGCGCCCGTGCCGGCCGGGTTTGAACCACCGACCCGGCCAGCACCGGCAGCGTGTTGAATCGCGAGAATCGAACCGAGAACGGCGGGCATAAGACCCGCGCGCCTTATACGCGGCGGGTGGGCGTCTGGATCACTGCGAGCGAGCGTGGTCTGCGATTTTCCCCTCCGGTCTTCCCCGAACCTTGCCGTGTACGCGTTCGACCTGCACTCAACGTCTCAACTCTCGACTGCGATCCGCGAAGCGGCGGTTCCAAAGAACAGCGCCTGGCTGACCACCGCCTTCACCATCTCTTCGCGGAACGGCTTGGCGATCAGGAACGACGGTTCCGGCCGTTCGCCCGTCAGCAGCGATTCCGGATAGGCCGTGATGAACACGACCGGCACGTCGAACGACTGCAGGATCTCGTTCACCGCATCGAGGCCCGAGCTGCCGTCGGCAAGCCGGATATCGGCCAGCACCAGGCCCGGACGCTCGCTGCGCGCAATTGCGACGGCTTCGGTGTGGGTGCGGGCGTTGCCGACGATGTGATGCCCGAGCCCTTCCATCAGCGCCTCAAGATCGAGTGCGATGATCGGTTCGTCCTCGATGATGAGGATGCCGGTGGCCACCTGCTCGGCGATTTCACGGCTGGCGTCGTCGATCAGCGCGCTGCAATCGGCTTCGTCGATGTCGAGCACCGCCGACGCCTCCTCGACCGACAGGCCTTCAAGAGCCGTCAGCAGGAAGGCCTGGCGCGGGACCGGCGCGATGGCGCTGAGACGCCGGTCGGCGACCGCACCCGCGTCGTCCTCCTCGGCCAGACCGGCCGGAGGCGTCGCCATGATATTGATGGGCAGCGAATTGTAGATTCGCGAGAACGCCCGGAACACCGCCACCTTGGGCTCCAAGGTTCGGTCGAGCATTTCAGGTTCCGCGATGAGTGCCTCCAGAAGGGCCGCCACATAGGCATCCCCGCTCTGCCAGTTCCCGGTCAGGGCTCGTGCATAGCGCCGCAAATAGGGCAGTTGCGGTGCTACCCAAGCTGTAATGGGCATGTCGCCTCCAACACGTCACTCGTTCGTGGATAAAAATCTGCGAGTCGCCCGTTTAGAACGCGACGATCTCGCTGCGGTTCCGGCGGAATCGATCTTTTTTCACCGCGGACGGTGGAACCCGTTCGACCGTGAGGTGTTTTCGAGATGACCTCCCGCTGCCGCGTGACAGGCACGGGGCAGACGGAAGCGTATGAGAGCATGACAGATCAAATGAACCAAGAGGCGAAAAGGCGTGCGCTCGTACCCGACAAGGGCACCGAAGCGGGCGCGGGCGTCGAGCCAAAGGTAAGGGCTCACCTTGGGGTGCAGTTGCGCCGGCTCTATGACGGGATCCTGTCCGAGCCGGTTCCGGACCGGTTCAGCCGGCTTCTCGACGAACTGGACAAGAAGGAATCCGTGTCGGGCTCCGGAGATGGCTCATGAGCGCCCCCCAGCGCGCCGATGCGGCTCCGCCGGAGGCGTTCGATCCCACCATTCCGAAGAAGAAGCCGCCCTCCGACGGCCCTGGCCCGAAGCTGAAGGAGGCTCTGATCGCAGAGCTGCCGTCGCTGCGCGCCTTCGCCATCTCGCTGTGCGGCGATCCGGACCGCGCGGACGATCTGGTGCAGGAGACGATCATGAAGGCCTGGGCGGCCTTCGCGTCCTTCACCGAGGGCACCAGCCTGAGGGCGTGGCTGTTCACGATCCTGCGCAACACGTTCTTCTCCCACCGCCGCAAGCACCGTCGCGAGGTGCAGGACGTCGATGGGATCGCAGCCTCTCATCTGGTCGCCCAGCCGGGGCAGCTTCCCCATCTCGACCTCGCGGACTTCCGGACCGCGCTCGAACGCCTGCCGCCGGACCAGCGCGAGGCGCTGATCCTGATCGGCGCGTCGGGCTTTTCCTATGAGGAAGCGGCGGAAATCTGCGGCTGCGCGGTCGGGACCGTGAAGAGCCGCGTGAGCCGCGCCCGGGACCGGCTGAGCGAGATGCTCGGCATCGAATCCGCCGACGATTTCGGCGCCGGTCCGCTGCCGTCATCCGCGCCGGGCGAACCTCTCTAAAGCCTGCCCCCCGTTCAGATCGAAGCGACCTGAACGACATGGAGCGGCTTCGGGCGTGCCCCGGTTTTCCCCACCGACGGATATCATCGTGGACTTCGCCTGGTGCCGCAGGCGGTCCGCCGACGGCGGAGCTTTGGCAGGCGGTGTTTCCTGTCGGCCGGTGGCCGGCGGGACGCGCCGCCTCTGCACGAGCCGCCGTCGACGGGAGTGCAGGTGCGATCGGTCGAGGTGCGGGCCGTACCTGTCAGTGCGTGCCCGAGCCCGGCTCGGCCATCTTGCGGTGCTGCTCCGCGAGGAAACCGGAGGGAAGCACGTTCGCGGCCGCGCTCTGGAGCTTGTTCTTCCAGCCGGCGACGACGTCGCCCTCGCCGTTCATCATCGCTTCGAACCCGGCGGCGGCGACGTCGGCCGGGTCGTCCTTGTCGTCCTGGCCGACCTTGGTGTCGAGCAGGTCGCCGCGGGCGAAGAACTCGGTGTCGGTCGGGCCGGGCATCAGGCAGGTCACCGTCACGGCGGTATCCTTCAGTTCGTTGCGCAGCGCGAACGAGAACGAGTTCAGGAACGCCTTGGTGCCGTTGTAGACCGCCTGGAACGAGCCCGGCATGAACCCGGCGATGGAGCCGGTGATAAGAATGCGGCCGGTGTCCGCGGTGCGCATCTCCCGTCCGACCTTATGGATCAGAAAGAGCGTGCCGGTGATGTTGGTATCGATCACCCGGCTCCAGTCGGCCGGGTCCTGATCGAGGAAGGCATGGCCGAGGCCGACGCCGGCATTCGCCAGGAGAAGCTGCGGCGTGCGCCCGGTGGACTGGATGCGGGCGCAGAGATCGTCCACGCCACCGGTCGTGGCGAGATCCGCCTGAACGGGCAGCACGTCGACGCCGAAGCCGCGCAGAGAGATCGCGGTGTCATCGATCAGCGGTTCGTCGGCGGCGATGACGAGATCGTAGCCGCGTTCCGCCGCGATGCCGGCGAGTTCGCGCCCGATGCCCGTGGAGGCACCGGTGACGACGGCAAGAGGTCGGAGGGAGGAAGCCATGGTCTTTTCCTTCTGGGCGGTGCGGCCCTCGGCGGTCAGGGCTTCAGGACGACCTTGATGCAGCCGTCCTTCTTGTCGCGGAACGTCTTGTAGAGGTCGGGACCATCCTCGAGGGACGCCCGGTGGGTGATGACGAAGGACGGGTCGATCTCGCCCTTCTCGATGCGGTCGAGCAGCATCGGCAGGTAATGCTGCACCGGCGTCTGGGCCATGCGGAACTTCAGCCCGCGGTTGATCGCCGAGCCCATCGGGATCTTGTCTAGGAAGCCGCCATAGACGCCCACGATGGAGACGGTGCCGAAATTCCGGCAGCAATGGATCGCCTGCCGCAGCACATGGGGGCGGTCCGTGCCCATAAAGAGCGCGACCTTGGCGCGATCCATCATGGAATCGGCGCTCGCCATCGTCTCGGCTTCGGTGCCGACGGCATCGATGCAGGCATCGGCGCCGCGCCCGCGGGTGTATTCGAGGATGCGGTCGTAGATATCCTGCTCCATGAAATCGAGCGTCACCGCCCCGCCCTGGCGCGCCAGTTCGAGGCGCTCCGGCACGGTGTCGATGGCGATGACCCGTTCCGCGCCGAGCAGGAAGGCGGAGCGGATCGCCATCTGGCCGACCGGTCCGCAGCCCCAGACCGCGATGGTGTCGCCCGGCTGGATGTCGCAGAACTCCGCCGCCATGTAGCCGGTCGGGAAGATGTCCGACAGGAACAGCACCTGCTCGTCGTCGAGCCCCGCCGGCACCTTGATCGGCCCGACATCGGCATAGGGCACGCGGAGATATTCCGCCTGGCCGCCGGGAAAGCCGCCGAGCAGGTGCGAATAGCCGAACAGACCGCCGGGCGAGTTGCCCCAGAGCTTGCGGGCGGCATCCTGATTGGGGTTGCTGCGCTCGCAGCCGGAATAGAACCCGCGCTTGCAGAAGAAGCACTCGCCGCAGGAGATGGTGAACGGCACCACCACCCGGTCGCCGACCTTGAGCTTGCTGTTGCCGCGGCCGACCTCCACGACCTCGCCCATCGCCTCGTGGCCGACGACGTCGCCGCTTTCCATCGAGGGGATGACGCCGTCGTAGATGTGCAGGTCCGAGCCGCAGATCGCGCAGGCGGTGACGCGGATGATGGCGTCGCGCTCGTGCTGGATCTGCGGATCGGGCACGCTTTCGCAGCGGATGTCGCTCTTGCCGTGCCAGGTCAGCGCTTTCATGGGGCCGCTCCGTTTGGTCGAGACCGGCCTAACGACGGGGATCCGGGGATGTTCCTGGCGGGGCGCGGAACGGCGCCGCCGGCCGCCGCAGCGTCCACGGCGAACGCGGCGTTCACATCGCCGTGCGCGAGGCGGTCGCGCGGGAGGCGGCTCAGGCAGTGCGGGCGGCTGCGGCTGGCGGCTTGCCGGACATGATGACGCCGACGATCTCGTTCTGGTTGGTCTGCGACGTCTTCAGTTCCGCCGCGAGGCGGCCGCGATAGAGCACCGCGATGCGGTCGGTGACGCGCATCACGTCGTCCATGTTGTGGGTGATGTAGATCACCGCGACGCCCTGGCGGGCGAGCCGGCGGGCGAGTTCCATCACCTTGTTCTGCTCGGGCACGCTGAGGGCGGCGGTCGGCTCGTCGAGGATGACGAGATTGGCCTTCCAGCGGATGGCGCGGGCGATGGCGATGGCCTGCCGCTGGCCGCCGGACAGGGCATCGACATTGACCCGGAGCGAGGGGATGTGGATGTCGAGCTGCTTCAGCGTCTCGGCCGCGTCGCGCTCCATCTCGCGCTTGCGGAGGATGCGGATGAGCCCGGGCACCAGATCGAACGTGCTTTCACGGCCGATGAAGAAATTGTCGGCAACCGGCAGGTTCGGCACCAGCGCCAGATCCTGGAACACCGTCTCGATGCCGAGCTCGTGGGCGCGGTCGGGCGAGGTGATGCGCGCGGGCTCGCCGGCGCAGTGGATTTCGCCGCTGGTCGGCTGGTGCACGCCGGAGATGACCTTGACGAGGGTGGTCTTGCCCGCGCCGTTGTCGCCGAGCAGGCCGAGCACCTCGCCGCGCCGGACGTCCAGGGACACGCCGTCGAGCGCGGTGACGCCGCCGAAGCGCTTGCCGACATTGGTCAGCTTCAGGAAGCAGCTTCCCGCCTCGCCCGGCGACGGGGTGCCGGACGCGGGGGCGGCCGCCTGATAGGGCGCTGAAACGCTCATTCTCATTCCTCCCTGGGGACGCCTTCCGACTGGCCGCTGCGGGCGGCCGGGGCAAGCGCCTCTTGCCGTCGTTTCAGACGCCGAGCCGGTCGCAGAACGCCTTGCCTTCGGCGAGGATGGCGTCGTCGGAGCGCTCGAAGCCGTAGACCTGCGCCTCGTATTCCACCGACATCGCGCCGTCGTAGCCCGCCTCGCGCAGGAGAGCGGCGAGGCGGGGGAAGTCGATATTGCCCTCGCCGAGGGGCGGGAAGGCGAACGCCGGAAAGCGGCCGCTGCCGTCCTTCAGGTGCACGTTGGCGATGAGGTCGCCGAGTTCGGCCGGAACGCGGCCGGGGTCCTCGCCCTGCACTTCGAGGTGGCTCGGGTCGAAATTGATCCTGAACGGCACGCCCGGCAAATCACGGCGCAGGGCGTGATAATCGTCCACCCGGCAGAACAGGTGGCCGGCGATGGCCTCGATGCCGATCTCGACGCCGCGCGCGCGGGCGTGCTCGACGGTCGCGGCGACCGCGTCCGCGAACCAGCGCCAGCTTTCGCCCGATCGCGCGCCGGCGGCCTGCGGGCCGGACAGGATGTGCACGAAGCCGGTGCCGAGGTCGGCGGCGAGATCGGTGCAGCCGTTGACGAACGCGATGGCATCGGCGCGCACGGCCGGATCGGCGTCGACCATCTCGCCGATGTGCGCGCCGACGGCGGTGATGGCGAGGCCGTGCGCGGCGCAGGCGGCGCGGATCGCCGAGCGTGTCGCCGCGTCGGTCGCCGGCGTGACGTGGGGCTTCGCCCACGGCAGCAGCTCGGCGTTGAGTTCGATGCCCCGGTAGCCGGCGGCGGCGACGCGGGGGATCAGGTCGAGGATGCCGACATCCGGCAGGCCGACGCTGTGAAAGGCGGTGATCATCGGGCGGCCTCAGGCGTAGGTGGGGATCTTGAACGGCGCGTCGGCCGGAAGCGGAAGTTCGACCCAGCCGCCCTTGTCGAGCGACAGATAGGCCGCCTGGATCACCTCCTGGGCGCGCAGGCCGTCGAGGCCGGTGACGAGCGCCGGGCGGTGCTCGGCGATGCTGGTGCGGAAGGCTTCCAGCTGGGCGTCGTAGGGGCTGCGGCGCGGCGGCTTCACGGGAATCCAGCCGCCCTTGAAGGTCTCCCACCACGCATCGGGATAGTGTGCCTCGCGCAGCACGTCCGGCAGGTCGGCCACGCCTTTCTCTGTGTAGACCGCGAGCGGCACGGCGTTGAACGGATTGATCGTCTCGCTCGCGATGTGGATCGTGCCCTCGGTGCCGTAGATGTCGGTGCCGTCGCCGATGTTCGGCGAGTAGCGGTTGCCCGACAGGCAGCCGCGGGCGCCGTTCCCGAACCGGGTGAGCAGCCAGACATTGTCGTCGACCTTCTCGGTCATCTCGCTGTGGGCGAGTTCGGCGAAGACCGCCGAATAGTCGCCGACGAGGTGCCGGGCGAGATCGATGCGGTGGATGGTGAGGTCGATGATGGTGGCGCCGCCCGACTGGGCGAGATCGTAGCGGTAGCGGGTGGAGGCGGGGTAGGCGGTCGACTTCTCCGAATAGTTCGAGCGGATCTGGTGAACCTTGCCGATGAAGCCGCTATCGATCAGCTCCTTGGCGATCTGCACCTGCGACCAGAAGCGCTGGTTGAAGCCGACCTGGAGCACCACGCCGGCCTTCTCGCAGGCCTCCACCATGCGCCGGGAGCCGGCGACGTCGATGCTGAGTGGCTTTTCGCAGAACACGTGCTTGCCATGCGCGGCGGCGGCGACCACGCCGGCCTCATGGAAGCGGTTGGGGGTGGCGACGATCACCGCGTCCACGCCGGCCTTGCCGAGCATCGCTTCCAGATCGTCATAGGGCGCGCCGCCGAACTCGTCGGCGATGGCCTTCGCGTTCTCGAAGTTGACGTCGAACACGGCGGTGAGCTCGGTGTTCGGATTGCGCCGGATGGTCGGGGCGTGGCTGAGGCGCATGATGGCGCCCGCGCCGATCAGGCCGATCTTCAGGCGGGGAGCGGAGGCGGAGGGCATGGAGCACCTTTTCTGCAAACGCTGGGACAGTCCAAGCGGGAACGTGCGCGAAGCGGGAACGGGGCGTCGCGCTACTTGATGATCTTCATCTTGCCGCGGCGGATCGAGATCATGACCGCGCCGACCAGCACGATGCCGGTGAGGATGGTCTGCACGTTGGTCGAGACGCCGAGAATGACGAGGCCATTGGCGAGCGCGGTGATGACGAGGCTGCCGACGACGGTGCCGATGATCGAGCCGTGGCCGCCGGTGAGCGGCGTGCCGCCGATGACCACGGCCGAGATGGCGAGCAGCTCGAAGCCGACGCCGACGGTCGGGCTGCCGGAGCCGAGCTGCGAGGTGAGGATGCCGCCGCCGACGCCGGCGAGCAGGCCCGAGACGATGAACATGGCGAGCTTCACGCCATCCACCGGCACGCCGAGGATGCGGGTCTTCTCCTCGTCGCCGCCGATGGCCAGCGTATAGCGGCCGAAGGTGGTGAACGAGAGCAGGGCCGCCATCAGGACGGCGACGCAGAGCGCAATCAGGAACGGCGCGGGAGGCGTGCCGAAGAAATAGAAGTCGCTCGTCAGCGGGATCGGCACCGGGCGGCCGCCGGAGAACAGGATCGTCATGCCGCGGGCGACCGAGAGCATGCCGAGGGTGACGACGAACGAGGGAATGCGGCCGAACACGAACACCGAGCCGTTCACGGCGCCGAGCAGGGCGCCGACGATGGGCGCGGCAACGAAGGCCCACGCGCCGAACGCCGGCGTGAGGCTCGCGGCGACCGCCCCGGAGAACGCCATCACGGAGCCGACGCTGAGGTCGATGCTGCCGCCGATGATGATGAAGGTGATGCCGATCGCCACGATGCAGAGCACGGCGGCGTTCTGAAGGATGACGCCGAGATTGCCGGTCGTCAGGAACCGATCCGGCGACAGCACCCCGAACACCACGACGACGACCACGAGGGCGAGATAGGCGATGTATCGGGACAGCAGGTCGCCGACCTTGATGTTGCGCATGACGTGTTGGCTCGCCGCATGAACTCGGAAACGGGGATGCGAGAACGACGCGGGAAAGCCGGCGGACGGACCGCGCGGCTCTTCCCTTTCCGGCAGTCGCGGGCGCGCCTCGCGAAGCGCCCGCATGCTGTATCCGTTCCGCGGGCGCCGGAGGCCGCCCGGCGAGGCCGGGCTGACGCTGCGGAGCGCTACCGCCGGAGTGCGCCGCCCCGCCGCGGATCGAGATTCCGGCGGGACAGGCCCCGGCGCACGGACGGTTACTTCGTCTGGAGCGGGAACTGCTGCGACGTCGCCGACGGGTTGTTGGTGAGCGTGTACTGCTTCACGTCGTAGGGCGGCTCGCCCTCGATGAACTGCTTCTTGAAGGTGGCGAAGTTGCCGGAATCGACGCCCAGCAGATCGAGGCGCACCACCGGCTTGATCGGCGGGTGGTTGTTGAGCTGGTCGTAGGCGATCATCACGCCGAAGCCGAGCTGCAGCCAGTGGCCGCCGGTTGAGAAGGTGTAGTTGGTCTTCTGCTCGATGAGGTCGAGAGCCTGCGGCACGAGATCCATGCCGGCGAGCTTGATTTCCTTCTCGCGGCCGGCCTGGCGCACGGCGCGGAAGGCGCCGAGGCAGAGCGCGTCGTTGTAGCACCACACCGCGTCGATGGAGCCGGCCGGGTGGGCGGCCAGCAGGTTCTGCATCGCCTGATAGCCGGCATCCTCGGATTCGCCGGCGCCGATATATTGCACGATCTCGACGCCCGAGGCGTCCTTGACGGCCTCGCGCAGGCCCTGTTCGCGGCCCTCGGCGACCGACGAGCCGGGAAGCCCGCCGATGGCGACGATCTTCTTCGCGCCGTCCTTGATGAGGTGGGCAGCGATATCGCGGCCGGCGGTCACGTCGTTCGGGCCGATGAAGGCGACATAGGGCGCATCGGCGTTGCCGGGATCGAAGCCCGGATAGCGGTCGACGATGACGAGGGGAACGCCCGCGCGGGCAGCGAGGCGGATGATGCCCGGCGCGCTCGCGGTGGATTGCGGGGTGACGACGAGCGCCTGCGCGCCGGACGACAGCAGCGACTGCACGTCGGTGAGCTGCTTGTCTTCCTTGTTCTCGGCACCGACCACCGTGAGTTCGATGTTGAGCACCTTCGCGACGTGCTCGGCGAAATTCACGGCGTTCACCCAGAACGGGTTGTCGAGGGTGGGAATCGAGGCGCCGATCTTGATCGGGGCGGCCATCGCCGTGCCGGACAGCATGACGGCGGCGAGCGCCGCGGCGCCGCCCTTCAGCACGGCACGACGGTTGGTGCGAAGCTTCATGATTTTCCTCCCGGTTTTATCCGCGGCGGCTTTGTGCCGTCCGCGTCATCGTTGCGCTTATTGAGCGGCGATGTTGTTGTTTCGGGACTGGACCGTACCGACTCGTTCCGTGATGGTCAACAGTGATGTGCAATGAGAGACAGCGTTGGCCACTTCGGCGTCAATCTGGCGGCGCACATGCAGGAAAACCGCGCGAATTTCGCGCCAAAGTTGGAGAAATTGGCGCCAAAATCGCCGTCCGCGTGTTGCAAAGGATGAGGCGTGGCGCGGTTCGTCGAAGGGAGGGTGACTCAATCGGCGGAAATCAACAACGATGTTGACCAATGCGCAATGGATGCTTAGTCTGGTGTCACTCGCAATCGTGGAGCCAACCACAGTGGAAATCCGGTCGGTCACAAAGGCGCTCCGCCTTCTCGATGCCCTGGGGGAGCAGCCCGGCACGCTCGGCGTGTCGGAACTCGCCCGTCAGCTCGAAATCGACAAGAGCTCGGTGTCGCGGATGCTGCGGACGCTGGAAGTGGCCGGCTATGTGGAGCAGGACCCGGTGTCCCAGCGCTATTCGCTGGGCTTGCGCATGGGCATTCTCGGACACAAGGCGCTGCGGCGGATGGATCTGCGCACGGCGGCGCGGTCGTTCCTCGATGCCCTGGCCGAGGCCACCGGCGAGTGCAGCCACATCGCGATCCTGGCCGATCAGCGGGCCTTCTATATCGATCAGGCCGCGCCCGCGCGGGGCGTCATCGTCGATGCTCCCATCGGCACCCTGGCCCCGGTCTATTGCACCGCGCTCGGCAAGTCGCTCCTCGCCTTCCAGCCGCAAAGCGTGCAGGACGACATCATCGCCGGCATCCAGTTCGAGCCCTATACCCGCCGCACCATCACCGACGCGGAGGCGCTGCGCCGCCACCTCGCGACCGTGCAGGCCGCCGGGGTCGCATTCGACGACGAGGAATTCAGCATCGGCGTGCGCTGCCTTGCGGCGCCGATCTTCCGCTACGACGGCAATGTCTGCGGTGCCATCGGCGTGTCCGGCCCGAGCCCGCGCGTGACCGACGCGCGGCTGCAGGAATGGGAAGTGCTGGTGAAATCCATGGCCCGCGACCTTTCGGGGCGGCTCGGGTGGGAGCCTTCTGCCGAACCGGCGCCGGCGGCGAAGGACACGCGAAAAGTGAAAGAGGCGAGGGGCAGCGACATCTAGGCGCGCTTTCCGATCTGGCGGAATCATCAGATCGACCGGAAATCGCTCCAGATTCAAAAGCTTGAGCATGGTCCGTCCGGATCGATCCGGACGGACCATGCCGGGCCGGACGGATGCCATGGCTGCGCGTCGGCGGCCAGACCGGCCGCCGGCGGTCGCTCGCGGAACGGCGAGCCGCCCATCGGACCGGAAGGCGAGGGCGGTCCGGACCGATCCGATGCTTCACCGGAAGCCGCGGCAATGCGGGTGCCATGACGGCGCGCGCGGCGCGGCGATGCCGGACCTGAGAACAAAAAATCCCGCGCGACGGGGTGGCGAGAGGAACGTCATGAAGGAAACGGAAATGCGCGAACGCGCCGCCGCCGTGGCGGGCGCGGGCGGGGTCGTGCGCGCTCTCGAGGCCGGAACCCTGCCGGGCACGGTCGATGTCACCGTCTCGGAAGCGGTCGTGCTCGGCCTGCTCAAGCAGGGCGTGCGCAAGATCTTCGGCGTGCTCGGCCACGGCAACACCGATATCGGCGAGGTACTGCGCGTCTACAGCGAGGCCGGTGCGCTGCGGTTCATCCAGTGCCGCAACGAAGTCGCGATGGCCCATGCCGCCACGGCGCTGTCGTGGATATTCGGGGAGACGCCGGCAGTTCTGACCTCGATCGGACCCGGTGCGTTGCAGGCGCTGGCGGGCTCGCTCGCCGCTGCCTCCAACGGCGTCGGCGTCTATCATCTCTACGGCGACGAGACCACGCACGGTGAAGGCCCGAACATGCAGCAGGTGCCGGGCACCCGCCAGCAGCAGTTCGGACGGCTGACCGAGATCATGGGGCCGAGCTACACCCTGCACACGCCGGAGGCGTTGCGCGATGCGCTGCGCCGCGGCACGGCGGCCGTGCACCATCCCTATGCGGCGGCGCCGTTCTACCTGAACCTGCCGATCAACGTGCAGCCGAAGACCATCGCCGGCCTCAGCCTCGACAGTCTGCCGGACCGGCTGGACATGCCGGTGCTGTCGCCGAGCGATCCCGCGACGTTCGCGCGGGCGGCCGAACTGATCGACCGCCATCCGCGCATCGTCGTCAAGGCGGGCGGCGGCGCCCGGCGCCACGCCGCGGCGGTGCGCCGGCTGGCCGAGCGGATCGGCGCGGCGGTGGTGCTGTCGCCGGGCTCCCTCGGCGTGCTGCCCGACGCCCATCCGCAGAACATGCATGTCGGTGGCAGCAAGGGCTCCATCAGCGGCAACTTCGCCATGGAACAGGCCGAACTCCTGATCGTGGTCGGCTCCCGCGCCGTCTGCCAGGCCGATTGCTCCGGCACCGGCTATCCCAATGCGCGGGCCGTCATCAACATCAACGCCGATATCGCCACGGCCACGCACTACAACCACACGCTGGCGCTGGTCGGCGACATCGGCGCCACCATCGACGGGCTGCTCGGCCGCCTCGGCAACGCGCCGTCGGACATGCCGGAGGACCGCCGCGCGTTCCTCGAATCCTGCGCGGCGGCGAAGGCCGAGTGGGCGCGCCTGAAGGCCGAGCGCTGCGGCGACATCGCGCTGCCGGACCCGGTGTGGGGCCGGTCGGTGCTGACCCAGCCGAGCGCCATCGCGGTCGCGGCCGGCTTCGCGCGCGAGGTCGGCGCGGTGAAGCTGTTCGATGCCGGCGACGTGCAGGCGAACGGCTTCCAGGTGGTGGAAGACGATGCGCCGATGCAGACGGTGACGGAATCCGGTGCCTCTTTCATGGGATTTGCCGCGAGCGCGCTGCTCGCTGCGGCGGTGGCGGACAAGCCCCGCCCGCTGATCGCGTTCTCCGGCGACGGTTCGTTCATGATGAGCCCGCAGATCCTGATCGATGCCGTCGAGCACCGCGCGAAGGGCACGCTGATCATCTTCGACAACCGCCGCATGGCGGCGATCTCCTCGCTCCAGGTCGCGCAATATGGTCCGGATTTCGGCACCAGCGATCATGTCGAGGTCGATTATGTGGCGCTGGCGGGGGCGGTGAAGGGCATCAACGCGCTGTTCGGCGGCACCGACGCCGCGACCCTGCGCGCGGCGCTGGAGAAGGCCCACGCCTATGACGGCTTCTCGGTGATCCACGTGCCGGTCTACTGGGGTCCCGACGAGATCGCCGGTATGGGGGCCTACGGCCGCTGGAATGTCGGCCCGTGGGTGGAGACCGTCGAGGCGCTCTATAGCCGCCAGCCGATCTGACCGGGAGGGACGAGGCATGTACGCGCAATTCGGTCTTCTGATCGACGGAGCATGGCGCCCGGCGAAAGCGGGCGGAACGATCGCGGTGGTCGATCCGGCGGACGAGACGATCGTCGGGACCATTCCGGCTGCCGGTCCGGAGGACCTCGACGAGGCGCTGGCGGCGCTGGAACGCGCGGCGCCGCGCTGGCGGGCGGTTTCCGGCTGGGAACGGTCGCGGCTGATGCGCGGCATCGTCGAAGCGCTGCGCACGGTCGCGCCGGAGGCGGCGCTCGCCATGTCGGTCGAGACCGGCAAGCCGCTGGCGGAGGCGGCGGGCGAGTTCCAGGCCGCCATCGACCAGTTCGACTGGTATGCCGACGAGGCGCGGCGCATCTTCGGCCACACCCTCGACGGCCGCGACCCGGCCTCGCGGCTGCAGGTGCGCTACGATCCCGTGGGGCCGGTCGCGGCGTTCACGGCGTGGAATTTCCCGGCGCTGCTGCCGGCGCGCAAGATCGCCGCCGCGCTGGCGGCGGGGTGCCCCGTCGTGATCAAGCCGTCGGAGGAGGCGCCGTCGAGCACGTTCTTCATCGCGCGGGCGGCGATGGAGGCCGGGCTGCCGGCCGGCGTGCTCAACGTCGTCACCGGCCATGCCGCGCCGATCTCGGCGCATCTGATCGCCTCGCCGGTGATCCGCAAGGTGTCGCTGACGGGCTCGGTACCGGTCGGGAAACTGATCCTGCGGCAGTGCGCCGACAGCGTGAAGAAGGTGTCGATGGAACTCGGCGGCCATGCGCCGGTGCTGGTGTTTCCCGACGCCGATCCCATCGCCGCCGGCACGATCTGCGCCCGCACCAAGTTCCGCAATGCCGGGCAGGTGTGCATCTCGCCGAGCCGGTTCTACGTCCATGAGGCGGTCTATGAGCCGTTCGTGCGGGCGATGGCGGAAACGGCGCGGGCGATCCGCATCGGCCGCGGGCGCGACGAGGGCGTGGAGTTCGGGCCGATGGCGAACGCGCGCGGGCGCGACCGCATCGTCGAACTCGTCGCCGACGCCGTGGAGCGAGGGGCCGAGGTGCTGGCCGGCGGCTCGATCCCCGACGGGCGCAATGCCGGCTTCTTCTTCTCGCCGACCGTGCTCGGCCGCGTGCCCGACGACGCCCGCATCATGCGCGAGGAGCCGTTCGGCCCGGTCGCGCCCGTCGCCACGTTCACCGACTTCGACGAGGTCGTGCGGCGCGCCAACGACGTGCCGTTCGGCCTCGCCGGCTATGTGTTCTCCCGTTCGCTTGAGACCGCGAACCGCGCCGCCGAGGCGCTGGAGGCCGGCATGGTCGGCGTCAACGACATGCTGCTGGCCGCCGCCGAGATTCCCTTCGGCGGAATCAAGGAAAGCGGCATGGGACGCGAGGGCGGCAGGCTCGGTATCCTCGACTATCTCGAACCGAAATATGTGAAGCTCAAGCTGGCCTGATCGGACGCGACCATGACGACGAAAGACCAGAAATCCGGCGGCGAGCATGGCTTCGCGCGCGGCCTGACCAATTACGGCGACCGCCGGTTCTCGCTCTATCTGCGCCGCTCGTTCGCAAGCTCGATGGGCTACAGCCGCGAGATGCTGGAGCGGCCGATCGTCGGCATCGCGCATTCCGCGAGCGGCTTCAACAACTGCCACCGCCACTTCCCCGAGCTGATCGAGGCGGTGAAGCGCGGCGTGCTGGCGGCGGGCGCGCTGCCGGTGGAGTTCCCGACGATCTCGCTCGGCGAGGTGTTCCTGTCGCCGACGAGCCTGAAGTTCCGCAACCTGATGTCGATGGACGTGGAGGAGATGATCCGCGCCCAGCCGATGGACGCGGTGGTGCTGCTCGGCGGCTGCGACAAGACCGTGCCCGCCCAGCTCATGGGTGCCGCCTCGGCGGACCTGCCGGCGATCCAGCTCGTGGCCGGGCCGATGTCGACGAGCCGCCATCGCGGCGAGCGCCTCGGCGCCTGCACCGACTGCCGGCGGTTCTGGCAACGCTATCGCGCCGGCTCGGTCAGCGAGCCGGAGATCGACGCCGTGGAGAAGCGCCTCGCCTCGACCGCCGGCACCTGCGCCGTGATGGGCACCGCCTCGACCATGGCTTCCATCGTCGAGGCGCTCGGCATGATGCCGGCCGGCGGCGCCGCGATCCCCGCCGTCGACGCCGACCGGCTGCGCATGGCGGAGGAGACCGGGCGGGTGGCGGTGTCGCTGATCGGCGATGACAGCCGCCGGCCGAGCGCGATCATGACGGCGGAGGCGTTCGAGAACGCGGTGCGCGTCCTGCTCGCCCTCGGCGGCTCGACCAATGCGGTGGTGCATCTCGCCGCGATCATGGGCCGGTTCGGGCTGAAATTCGATTTCACGCGCATGAACGCCCTCAGCGACACCACGCCCGTGCTCGTGGACCTCAAGCCCACCGGCGACGCCTACATGGAGGATCTGCACGCCGCCGGCGGCATTCCCGCCGTGATGCGCGAGCTGAAGCACCTGCTGCACCTCGATTGCCGCACGATCACCGGCGAGACCGTCGGCGAGCGCATCGCGGCGGCCGATCCCTGGATCGACCGCGCGGTCGTGCGCGGCCTCGATGCGCCGATCCGCGCGGACGGCGGCCTCGTCGCCCTGTTCGGCAACCTCGCGCCGCGCGGCGCGATCATGAAGCGCTCCGCCGCCGACCCGGCGCTGTTCGAGCGCGAGGGCCGGGCGGTGGTGTTCACTTCGCTCGCCGACCTCGCGGCGCGGATCGACGATCCCGACCTCGACGTCACGGCGGACGACTTCCTCGTGCTGCAGAATGCCGGCCCGACGAGCGACGCCGCGATGCCGGAGGCCGGCTACCTGCCGATCCCCGCCAAGCTCGCGAGGGCCGGGGTGAAGGACATGGTGCGGATGTCGGACGCGCGCATGTCGGGCACGGCCTACGGCACCATCGTGCTGCACATTGCGCCAGATGCGGCATCCGGCGGGCCGCTCGGGCTGGTGCGCAACGGCGACCGCATCCGCCTCAGTGTGCGCGACAAGGCGCTGGAACTTCTGGTCGACGAAGCCGAACTGGAGCGCCGCCGCGCGGAGGCGAACGTGGCCGCGGCAGTGCCGGCGAAGCCGGCGCGGGGCTACGCCCGGCTCTATGACGAGCACATCCTCCAGGCCGACGAAGGGTGCGATTTCGACTTCCTGCGCGCCTGAGGTGCGGGCGGGCTGCGGCATTCTTGGCCGCCGGTTGACCGGGCGACGGCCCGCTCTCGTCCGCCAGTTGACCGGGGCGACGGTGTTGGCTTGATAGGGAGACGGATCGGGAAGACCGGCGAGCGGTCGCCGGACTTCCTCCGGGTCCGACACGGAGTCCGCCGCCGCATGTGGGACCGCCATCCGGTCAGCCTGTCGCTGATTCATATGCTGCCGGACGTCGCGGCCCGGCGCGGCCTTGCGCTGCCGCCGCTGCTCGCCCGGGCGGGGATCGCGCGGGACATAGCACCGGACCGGACGGTGGCGCGGGCGCAGGTCGCGACCGTGCTCCTGGAAATGGCGCGTCATGCGGGCGAGGCGGAAATCGGGCTCGACCTGGCGGCGGCCGCCGATCCGTCGCGGCTCGGCCTGATGGGGCATGCGCTGTTTTCCGGACGGACGCTGCGCGAGTGCCTGCACGCCCAGGCCGCCCACATGCCGACCTTCCAGCGGGGCGTCAGTCTTGCCCTCGACGAGCGCGACGGCCGGGCGCACTGGCGCCACGTGCTCGCCGACAGCGATCCCGAACACGCCCGGGTGCTCAACGAAGGCATCGCGGGGTTCGTCGTCCGGGCGTTGCGCGCCATCGCCGGCGATGCGGGCGGCGCGATCCATGTCGGGCTGCCCCATCGCGCCCTGGCGCCGATGCGCACCTACGAGGACAAGCTCGGCAGCGACGTCTCGTTCGCCAGCGGCGCAGGCGTGGCGGTGAGTTTCGATGCCGCATGGCTCGACCGCCCCAATCCGTTCTTCGCCCGCAACCGGCTTTCCCCGGAGATCGCGGCGCTGCCGCTGCCGGGCCGGGGCTTCCTCATCGACGATGCGGGCCTGATCGAGGCGCTCCGGCTGATCATCGCCGCCGCCGCGCTGAGCGGCACCCTGTCGCTGCCGGATGCCGCCCGCAGCCTCGGCCTGCCGCCGCGCAGCCTGCAACGCCGGCTCGCCTCTCTCGGCACCTCGTTCGAGATGCTGGTCGACGAGTGGCGGCGCGAGGCGGCCCGGCGCCATCTCGCGGACCCGGCGCTGTCCGTCGGCTCGATCACCCGCCTGCTCGGCTACCGCGACCCGGCGCATTTCGTGCGGGCGTTCCGGCGATGGGAAGGCGAGGCCCCGGTCGCCTACCGCAAGGTTCTTCTGGCGCGAAATGGCAATTGAGCGCCGGTGGGCGGGTTGGCTATGGCTGACTCAGGCGCGACACGGATGTCCGTGAGCCATCGGCGGTGATTCCGGCGTGGCTTGCGCACCCTGGAGCGTGAGTAAAGCGGTTATGAAGGTCCTCGACCCCGTGGCCCCGACGACGGACGGCCCGATGGCGGAAGCCGCGCCATCCGGCATGGTCTGGATCGCCGGCGGCACCTTCCTCATGGGATCCGACGATCACTATCCCGAGGAAGCTCCCGCGCATCCGGTGGCCGTCGACGGCTTCTTCATCGATCCGACACCGGTGACCAATGCCGCGTTCGCCCGCTTCGTGGACGCGACCGGCTATGTGACGGTGGCGGAACGGGTGCCCCGTGCCGAGAACTATCCCGGTGCCGATCCGCTGCTGCTCGTGCCGGGTTCCCTCGTTTTCGTCGCACCCGACGATGACGGCAATCCGGACGACTGGACGCGGTGGTGGCGCTTCGAGCCCGGTGCCTGCTGGCGCCGGCCGCAGGGACCGGACAGCAGCGTCGACGGGCTGATGGACCATCCCGTGGTCCATATCTGCCACGAGGACGCAACGGCCTATGCCGCCTGGGCCGGCAAGGAACTGCCGAGCGAGGCGGAATGGGAGTTCGCCGCCCGCGGCGGGCTCGAAGGCGCCGCGTTCGCCTGGGGCGACGACCTCGTGCCGGACGGCATCCATCGCGCCAACACCTGGCAGGGCCGCTTCCCCCGCGAGAACCTCGCCGAGGACGGCTATGCCGGAACGTCGCCCGTCACCGCCTTCCCGCCGAACGGCTACGGATTGTTCGATCTGATCGGCAACGTGTGGGAGTGGACCGACGACTGGTACCGCCCGCGCCACGCCGCGCCCGCCGCGAAGGCGTGCTGCCTGCCGCGCAACCCGCGCGGGGGCAGCGCCACGGACAGCGTCGATCCCTTTTCACCGGGCCCGCCCTCGCCCCGCAAGGTGCTGAAGGGCGGCTCCCACCTCTGCGCTCCCAGCTATTGCCGGCGCTACCGCCCCGCGGCGCGCCAGCCCCAGACCGTCGACACCGCCTCCGTCCACATCGGCTTCCGGTGCGTGCGGCGTGTCGCGACCAAACGAGGATCCGAATGACCGACGAAAACGCCTCTTCCTCCCCCACGGCCGGCGGCCCGAGCCGGCGCGACGTGCTGGCGGGCGGCACCGGCTTCCTGGCGGCCATCGCCGGCCTGTCCATGCTGGCGCCCGGCGCGCGTGCAGCCGATGCGCCGCGGCCGCATGTGCTCTACATCGTCGCCGACGATCTCGGCTTCGCCGATGTCGGCTTCCATGGCTCGGACATCAAGACGCCGAACCTCGACCGGCTCGCCGCCGAGGGCGCTAAGCTCGGCCAGTTCTACACCCAGCCGATGTGCACGCCGACCCGCGCCGCGCTGCTGACGGGGCGCTATCCGCTGCGCTATGGCCTGCAGACCGGCGTCATTCCGTCGGGCGCGAGCTACGGGCTCGCCACCGACGAGTTCCTGCTGCCGCAGGCCTTGAAGGAGGCCGGCTACCGCACCGCGCTGGTCGGAAAATGGCATCTCGGCCATGCCGACCGGAAGTACTGGCCGCTCCAGCGCGGGTTCGACAGCTTCTACGGACCGCTCGTCGGCGAGATCGACCACTTCAAGCACGAAGCGCACGGCGTCACCGACTGGTATCGCGGCAACGAGCTCGTGAAGGAAGAAGGCTACGACACCGATCTCCTCGGCGCGGAGGCGGTGCGGCTCGTCGGCAAGCACGATCCAGCCACGCCGCTGTTCCTCTATCTCGCCTTCACCGCGCCGCACACGCCCTATCAGGCGCCCGAGAGCTATCTCGCCCGGTACGCCGGCATCGCCGATCCGGCCCGGCGCGCCTACGCCGCGATGATCACCGCCATGGACGACCAGATCGGCAAGGTGGTGGCGGCGCTGGAGGCCCGCGGGATGCGGGACGACACGCTGATCGTGTTCCATTCCGACAACGGTGGAACGCGCGACAAGATGTTCGCCGGCGAGGGCGCGGTCAGCGGCGACCTGCCGCCGGACAACGCCCCCTACCGCGCCGGCAAGGGAACGCTCTATGAAGGCGGCGTGCGCGTCGTGGCGCTGGCCAACTGGCCGGGGCGCATCCGCACCGGCGAGGCCGAGGGCGTGATGCACGTGGTCGACATGCTGCCGACGCTGGCGAAGCTCGCCGGCGCGAGCCTCGACCGTTCCAAGCCGCTCGACGGCCGCGACATGTGGCAGGCGCTCGCGGCGGGCGCGGCCGGCCGCAGCGAGGTGGTCTACAATGTCGAGCCGACCCAGGGCGCGGTCCGCGACGGCAAGTGGAAGCTCGTCTGGCATGTCGTGCTGCCGCCGCGGGTCGAACTGTTCGACCTCGACGCCGATCCGTCGGAGAAGACCGACATTTCCGCGCAGCATCCCGCAAAGGTGGCCGAGCTGCAGGGCAAGGTGGTCGATCTCGCACGCACGATGGCGCCGCCGCTGTTCTATACCGCCGCGCTGAAGGCGACCCTCTCCGCGCCGCTGGCGACGCCGGACGCGGCACTCTACGAGATGGGGCTGGAGGAGGATTGATGCCCGGTCCCTCTCGCGGTGGCGTGGCGCTCCGGCGCCTCGCCGGCTTCGTGCCGCTTGCCCTGCTGCTTGCCACGCCGGTGCTCGCAGCCGATCCCTCCACCGCATCGACGCAGGGGGCGACGTCCGCACCGGCACCGCCCGGCGCGCCGGGCGAGGTTCCGGCCGCGCCCCCGCCCGCCGGTGACCGGCCGACCTTCACCGGCTCGCTCTATTTCTGGGCGAGCGCGCTCAACGGCACCACGTCCACGCTGCCGCCGCTGCCGGCGGTCGGCGTCGATCTCTCCTTCAGCGACGTGATGAAGAATTTCGACGGCGGCCTGATGGGCGCCGGAGAGATGCGCATCGGGCGCTGGGGGTTCCTCGGCGACTTCATGCTCTCGCAGGTCTCGCCGGACGGCACCATGCCGGGCCCGGATGGCGCAGGGGTCGAGGTGCGCTCGCGCAGCCTGACGCTTCAGGCCAGCGCGCTCTATCGGCTCTATAAATCCGCCTATCTCTCGGTCGACGCGGGCGCGGGCCTGCGCTTCTGGCATCTCGACAACAGGCTGACGATCGATCCAGGCCGGCTGCCTTCGGGCCTGAGCTACAGCCGCAGCGAGAACTGGGTCGATCCGGTCATCGCCGGGCGCCTCAATATCGACCTCGGCGGGCCCTGGGGCCTGACGCTCTACGGCGATGTCGGCGGGTTCGATATCGGCTCGGACGTCACCTGGCAGGCGATCGGCACGGTGAACTACCAGTGGAACGACAAGCTGGCGCTGCGGCTCGGCTACCGCGCGCTTTCGGTTGACTACCACGCCGGCAGCTTCGCCTACGATGTGCGGATGCAGGGGCCGGTGATCGGCGCCAGCTACCGGTTCTAGAGCGCTTTCCGGTCGGATGAGGCCGTCCGACCGGGACGCCCGCTACGCGGCGTGGGCAGGCTCGGCCGTCGCGGCGACGCAGTCGAGCGCGGCATAGACGGCCTGTCGCACGCGCTGCTCGCGCGGGTCGTCGAACGGCAGCGGGCCCAGCCGGTTGGGCGTGTAGGCGTAGCCGATCTGCCGGTCGGGATCGCAGAATCCGAACGAGCCGCCGAGGCCCGGCATCCCGAACGCTCTCGGCGAGGGACTGTAGGCGAACCCGCCCCCCGGCCGGACGAAGCCGAGGTGCCAGTTGGTTTCCACGCCCATCACCGCATCCCGCCGGCCGAGCGGAGGAGGGGTCTGCGGCGCGAGCAGATCCTGGAGGATGTGCGGTGCCAGCGGGCTCTCGTCCGGGGACGCGAGCATCGCGTAGAGCCTGGCGATGGCGCGCGCCTCGCCAATTCCGTTCGCCGAGGGAAATTCGAGCGCGAGCCAGTCGGGTTCGTTGAGGTTGAGGTCGGGGATCTCGCGAACGGTCCGGTGCAGCCGCGAGAACGGATTGAGCGCCTGGCGCACCAGACCGAACGGCGCATGGCCGAGCGCGGCCGCGAAGCGCGGCATCCACGAGCCTTCGACCCGCGCCATGTCGTCGATCTCGTCCGCGGAAATCCCGAACCGGAACCGCAGCTCGGCCGGAAGTGCGACCTCGTCCTGGAACCACTGGCCGAAGGAACGGCCGAGCGGATCGGTCCGTGAAATCACCTCGGCGAGCAGCGGGCCGAAGGTGGCGAGGTGGTAGCCCCAGCGCGTGCCGGGTGGCCAGTCCGGCGTCATCTGTTCGAGGAAGGCGACCCGGGCGTCGTGGTCGCCGAGATCGCCGCGGGTGACGACACGGCCGAAGAAGACGAGGCCCGCCGAATGGTTGAGCAGGTCGCGGACGCGGATCGCCTCCTTGCCATTGGCGGCGAACGCCGGCCAGAACGCGGCGACCGGCTGGTCGAGATCGAACTGCCCGCGGGAGGCCGCGATCAGCGCGGCCGCCGCCGTGATGCCCTTTCCCGTGGAGAGCACGGGCACAACGGTGTGTTCGTCCCAGGGCTTGCGGGCGGCCGCATCCTGCATCCCGCACCAGAGATCTACGACCTTGCGGCCGCCATGATAGACGCAGACGGCGGCGCCGGTTTCCTCGCCCGCCTCGAAATTCCGGCCGAATGCCTCTGCCACCAAGCCGAAGCCGGGCTCCGCCATGCCTTCCACGCGCATCTCGTCCATCCCTCGCCGCCGCCTCGTCCGCTCGCGACGGACATCCGTCGAACCCCGACGGATGCCGCGATGTTCCCCGGCGTCGCCAGGAGTGGCGCGTTCGGGACGGCGAAAGGCGGCGGGAGCGGGCGGGGTCCGCGCTCAGGCAGGCCGGTAGCGAACGGCCATCGTCGCGCTGGAGAGGTGCGGCAGCATCGCCGCGCGGGCGGCCTCCCACGCCTCCCACTCCGCGGCGTCCATCAGCGACGGGATGGTCGCGAACTCGCCGCGATCGAGGCCGACGAGGGCGGCGTCCACCAGATCCGCCGCCGTCATCACCCACTCCTTCGGCAGGTTGCTGGCGGGCAGGCCGGCGATGTCCCAGAACTCGGTGCCCGTCGCGCCCGGCAGCACCACCTGCACGGTGACGCCGGAGCCCGCGAGTTCCTTGCGCAGCGACTGGCTGAAGGCCAGCAAGAACGCTTTCGTGCCGCCATAGACCCCGTTCAGGAGTTCGGGGCCGATCGCCACGATGGACGAGATGTTAACGATCATGCCCTTCCCGCGTTCCCGGAACCGCGGAACGGCCGCGTAGGTGAGCCGCATCGGCGCGACGACGTTGATCGCCACCATCGCCTGCATCTCGCGGACATCGGCGTCAGCGAGGGGCGCGGCGCTGCCGAAGCCGGCATTGTTGACGAGGTGCGTGATGGTATCGTCCCCGGCGAGGATCGCCTCGACCTTCGCGAGCCCCTCCTCGCTGCCGAGATCGGCCGCAACGGTGCGGACCCCGACGCCGTGGCGCGCCGTCAGTCCGGCGGCGACCTCCGCGAGCCGCGCCTCGTTGCGGGCGACGAGGATCAGGTCGTGTCCCCGTGCGGCGAAGCGGTCGGCATAGACCGCGCCGATGCCGGACGACGCGCCGGTGACGAGGACCGTGCCCTTGTGTGCGCTCATGATGCTGTCCTTCCCGTGCGTCGCCGCTCTTGTTCGGTGGAGAGCAGGCTAGCGCTTGTGGCGCGCGGCCGGGATGACATATAAACGGCAATTACGGTCATAACGGCGGAGGTCGCTGATGTCGCGCATCGGCTTCATCATGGAAGACGGCTTCCAGGCGATGGGAATGGCCGCGCTGTCGGCCTTCGAACTCGCCAATGTCGCGCTCGGCAGAGAGGTCTACCGGCTGACCGTGATGTCGGAGAAGGGCGGCACGATCCGCTCGTCGCTCGGGATCGGCATCGAGACGGAGCCGCTCGGCCCGTTTCCCGACACGCTGATCGTGGTCGGCGAACTGGTGCCGCGCCCGATCACGCCCGGGCTTCGCGCCTATATCGCCGAGGCGGGCCGCGAATGCCGCCGCGTCGCCGGCATCTGCACCGGCGCCTTCCTGCTGGCGGAGGCGGGACTGCTCGACGGCCGCACCGCCACCACCCACTGGGCCCACGCGCGCAATCTGCAGGAGCGGTTTCCCGGCGTCACCGTCGACGATGATCGCATCTTCATCCGCGACGGCAATATCTGGACGTCGGCCGGCATGAGTTCGGCTATCGACCTGACGCTGGCGCTGATCGAGGACGATCACGGCGCCGAGCTGTCGCGCGCCATCGCCCGCAAGCTGGTGGTCTATCACCGGCGGCCGGGTGGCCAGTCGCAGTTCTCCGCGCTGCTCGAACTGGAGCCGCGATCCGACCGCGTGCGGCGGGCGCTGATCCATGCCAAGGAGAACCTGCGCAATCCCCTGACGGTGGAAGAGCTTGCGGACGCGGCGAGCCTCAGCCCGCGCCAGTTCAGCCGGCTGTTCCGCGAGGAGACCGGCCAGTCGCCGGCCAAGGCCGTCGAGCGGCTGCGGCTCGAAGCCGCGAAGGCGATGATCGAGGACGGACGCCATTCCCTCGACATCGTCGCCCGCGACACCGGCTTTTCGGACCGCGACCGCATGCGCCGGGCCTTCCTGCGCTCGTTCGGGCAACCGCCCCAGAGCCTGCGCCGCAGCCTGCGGCTGATCGAGGGCGGCGAGGCGACTGAGGCCGACGAAACCGACGCCGCGTGACGTCACGGATTGGGTGAGCGTTCCCCCGGCCTGCCCGGTCCGAAAAGCAGTGCGGTGTGTCCGGAATTGACGCTTTATCGTCATTTGAGACATTGCCAGCCGGAGGCATGATCCGCTTCGACCGAGCGCGGCGCCCGATTCAAGGCGCCGGCGCGCAGCGGAGCCAGGACCATGCAGACCACCGAAAACACCATCTTCATCACCGGCGGCACCTCCGGCATCGGCCGGGCGCTCGCCGAGGCGTTCCATGCGCTCGGCAACAAGGTCGTCGTCGCCGGCCGGCGCAAGGCGCTGCTCGACGAGGTCTCGGCCGCGAACCCGGGCATCGACGGCATCGAACTCGACATCGCCGATCCGGACGACATCGCCCGCGTCGCCGCGCGGCTGGTCCGCGACTATCCGGCGCTGAACGTGCTCATCAACAATGCCGGCATCATGCCGTTCGACGATGCGGGCGGACACATCGACGACGCCCAGGCGCGCCGGATCATCGACACCAACCTGCTCGGCCCGATCCGCCTGACCTCGGCGCTGATCGAGCATCTCAAGACGCAGCCGCGGGCGACGATCATCCACAACACTTCGGTACTGGCCTACCTGCCGCTCGCTTCCACCGCCGTCTATTCCGCCACCAAGGCGGCGCTGCATTCCTATGCGCTGTCCCAGCGCTTCCAGCTTCGCGACACCAGCGTGCGGGTGCAGGAAATCGCGCCGCCGTGGGTCGACACCGACCTCATCAGGAAGAGCGGCGATCCGCGCGCCATGCCGCTCGACATCTTCATCGCGAAGACGATGGCCGGGCTCGCGACCGATGCGGAGGAGGTGATCGTCGACGAGATCCGCGACCTCCGCAACAATCCCGGCAGCGGCGAGCACGCGCTGGTGAACGCCTTCAACGAGGCGCTCGTCGCCAACCCCATTCCGGTGTGACGAACGCCGGCCGGCGGCCCGAACGGGCGGCCGGCCAAGGCGCAGGATACGCGTCCATGTCTGAGAAACCTGCCCCGGCGGCGGCCCTGTCCGTCGGCCGGGAAGCCACGCCCGCGGCATCGATGCTGCCGGCGTGGTTCCTCGCCCTCGGCACCTTCGCGATCGGCACCGAGGGTTTCATGATCGCCCCGCTGCTGCCGACCATCGCCGCCGATCTCGGCATGAGCCTGTCGGCGACCGCGATGCTGGTGGTGGCGTTCACACTGGTGCTCGGGCTCAGTTCCCCCGTCCTCACCGTGCTGACGGCCGGCCTGCGGCGCCGCGACGTGCTGGTTCTGGCGATGGCCGCCTTCGCCGCCGGCAACCTGATCGCGGCGTTCGCTTCCGGATTCGGGATGCTTCTGCTGGCGCGCATCCTGATGGCGCTCATGGCCGGCCTCTATACGCCGAACGCCAGCGCGCTCGCCGGCGTCATCGTGCCGGTGGAACGGCGCGGCAAGGCACTCGCGGTCGTCAGCGGCGGCATGACCATCGCCATCGCGCTCGGCCTGCCGCTCGGCTCGCTGATCGGCCATGCCTTCGGCTGGCGCGCCACGTTCCTGATGGTCGCGGCGATGGGGGCCGTCGCCGTCCTCGGCGTTCTCGCGGGCGTGGACCGAAAGGCCGGTTCGGCGGTTGCGGTGCCGGGCATCGGCGAGCGGCTGGCCGTGGCGCGCACGGGCGCCGTGCTGCGCCTGCTGGCGGTCACGCTGTTCTGGTCCATCGGTGCCTATACCGCCTATCCCTATATCGCGCCCTATCTCGCCGCGGTGCTCGGCTTCGCGGACCGGGGCATCGGCGCGACGGTGTCGCTCTGGGGCCTGTTCGCGGCGCTCGGCGTGTTCTCCGGCGGCGCCCTGTCGGACCGTTTCGGCCCCGCCCGTGTCGCCGCTTTCTCGCTGGTCGCGCTCGGCCTCGCGTTCGCGGCCCTCGCCATCGCGACGGGGTTGCCGCAGACCGCCGCACGGGCCGTCGTGATCGGCGCGGTGGCCGGCTGGGGGTTCAGCGTCTGGGCGTTCTTTCCGGCGCAGATGTCCCGGCTCATCGTCGCCGGCGGTGCCGGGCAGGCGTCCGTCGCGCTCTCGCTCAATACGTCGACGATGTATTTCGGCTTCTCGATCGGCAGCGCCATGGGCGCCGGGGTCGTCGGCTACGGCGCGATCTGGATGATCGGCGCCCTCGCCGCGCTGGCGGAGGGAATCGCCGTCCTGCTCGACCGCCGTCATTCCGCCGCGCCGCCCCGCTGAACGCCCGCCGCCGGGCTTCCGACGGTTCGCGAACAAATGGGCATGGCGCGGGTTATGGCCGGATGGCCCCCGCGTCCGCACCCGCACGGGCAGGTGCTTCCGGCGGGGTCGCGGCGACGGGACCCCCTCCATGCTTTCTCTGTTTCAGCTCCTGGCCGGTCTTCTCACGGTGACCGCCACCTTCGCGTGGCTCAACCATCGGGTGCTCCGGCTTCCGGACAGCATCGGCCTGCTGGTGATGGGGCTCGGGGCGTCGCTGACGCTGATCGCCATCGAGATCGTGTTTCCCGATACGCACCTTTACGCCACGCTGGCCACAGGCCTGCAGCAGATCGATTTCTACGAGGCCGTCATGCACGGCATGCTCGCCTTCCTGCTGTTCGCCGGGGCGCTGCACGTGGACTTCGGCCGCTTGCGGCGCCGCGCACCCGTGGTGGGCGCCTTCGCCACCCTCGGGGTCGCCCTGTCCAGCCTCATCATCGCCGCCGGCCTGTGGCTCGGCACCGAGGCCCTCGGCATGCCGATCGGCTTCGCCTGGTCGCTCGTCTTCGGTGCGCTGATCGCCCCCACGGATCCGGTCGCCGTCCTGTCGACGCTGCGCTCGGTCAATGTTCCGGAGAAGCTCGAAACCGACATGACCGGCGAGGCGCTTTTCAACGACGGCGTCGCGGTCGTGCTTTTCACCATCACGCTCCAGATGGCCGCGGGGAGCGAAGGGGCTTCCCGATTCGCGCACATCGCGCAGATGCTGGTGCTGGAGGCGGGCGGCGGTGCGCTCCTGGGCCTCGCGACCGGCTATGTCGCCTATCGGGCGATGCGCGCCATCGACGACTATTCGATCGAGGTGATGATCTCGCTCGCGCTGGTGACCGCCACCTATGCGCTGGCCGACGCCTTCCACATGAGCGGGCCGATCGCGGTGGTGGTGGCCGGTGTGCTCATCGGCAATCGCGGCGTCGCCTGTGCCATGAGCGACCGCACGAGACGCTACATCTTCGGCTTCTGGACTCTGGTGGACGACATCCTCAATGCCGTGCTGTTCCTGCTGATCGGGCTGGAAGTGCTGGTGCTGAACTTCAACCCGGCCATGGCCTGGGTGGGCCTTATCGCCGTCCCTCTGGTGCTGGTGGGCCGTTTCATCTCCGTGGCGGTTTCCGTCTCGCTCCTCGCCCGCTGGCAGAGCTTCGCCAAGGGCACCCTTGCCGTTCTCACGTGGGGCGGCGTGCGCGGCGGAATTTCGGTGGCGCTCGCGCTTTCGCTCACGGGCACACCGGCGCGTTCTCCGCTGCTCGCCGCCACCTATGCGGTCGTCCTGTTCACCATTCTGGTGCAGGGCCTCACCCTCGGATGGGTCGTCCGCAAGACGGCGGTGGTGCAGGAAGGAGGGCCGCGCGGTGGCCCGTCGGACGGGTGAGCGCCGCCGCGTCTCCGTGAGGGTGCGCAGGCGTGAGACGGGCCGCGCGTGCGCGGCCCGAGCTTTGTTGTGTACGCCGGAGCGCCGCCGGTCGCTCGCCGGAGAGCTGTGTCACTCTTCCGGAAGTTGTCTCGCCATCTCCAGGTGCTGCCGCAGTTCGCCGACGGTGTTCGCGGCCCAACCCTTCAGGGCGGCATTGTCGCCCGCCTGGGCATAGCGCTCGAACAGCAGGACGGCGTTCTCGTGAGCGAAGATCTGATCCTTCCGGTATTGCGTGTCGAAGGCCGTGCCCTGCAGCCCCTGCAGCCTCGTCAACATCTGCTTTTGCGCGGCATTCATCGCCGTCGGCAGCTTCACGTTGATGCGGTCGCTGGCGACCATGCCCTTGAGATCCGTCGTGGTTTTGCGATGGGCCTCAATCATCTGGGTCGCGAACGCCCGGGTCGCCGCGCCGGTCGACGGCTGCAGGGCGAGTTCGCTCGATTGAATTTCGAACAGGTCGCCCTGGGCCGCCTGGGTGGCGAATTCCGGGGTCGACGGGTTGGCGCTCACCATGGAATTCATGCCCGCCTGTCCGCCTTCGGTCTGCGCCGCGGCGGGCGTCGCGAGGGTGACGGGGATTGCAAGAGCGAGCGCAAGCGTCGCGAGATGAAAGGTCTTCATCGTCGCCTCCATTCTGGTTCCGGGATTTCGGCACGGGCGGCGAACCCGCTCCGTGATGCCGCCTAATCGCCCGATCCAGCGATAGTTCCTGATCGGTCCGCGCATTCGGAGCGGGTGCGGCCGGGTACAGACCGGCCCACCGCGCCTGCGGTGCCCGTCCGGCGAAGCCGCAGGCGGTGCCGTCTTCCGGACCCATCGGCCGCAAACCGGCGCATGGGTGCGCGGTCGTCCGGGGCCGATCGCAGGCGGGGGCAGCCTGCGGTGGGGAGAGACGCCCGGGCTGACCCGGGCGTTCACCCGGGGGCGGTTCACCAGGCCGGTTGCGAGCTGCCGAGCGCGGCCGCCGGCCTTTCCCACATCAGCGGAAGGCCGCCGACGGTGACGGGACTGCGCAGACGGCGGGCCGGCCCCCATGCCGTGGCCTCCGTTTCCGGCGCGAGATCGCAGGAGGTTTCCGGCGCGATGGCCGCGGTGGCCGGGTCGGCGGGATGGGCGGTGAGCACGGCGGCAACCCGCGCCAGCGAGGTCCGCGCCTGCGTTCCCTCCCCGGTGCGGAGCCGGTGGCCGATGGCCCTGATCGCCGCGGCGGCCATGAGGTATCCGGTGGCGTGGTCGAGCGCCTGAACGGGCAGGGGGGTCGGCCTGTCGCGGCCGAAGCCGCGCATTCCGGCCTCCGCAATGCCCGTGCTCATCTGCACGAGGCTGTCGAAGCCCCGGCGGCCGGCCCAGGGGCCGGTCCAGCCATAGGCGTCGAGGGCCACGTCGATCAGGCCTGGCCGCAGTGCACGGCGGCGGGCTTCATCGAGGCCGAGACCGGCGAGGGCATCCGGGCGATAGCCGTGGACGAGCACGTCCGCATCGGCCAGCAGTTCCTCGAACCGCGCTCTTTGCGCGCCGTCGCGCAGGTCGAGCCGCGCGCAGCTTTTGCCGAGCGTCACCTCCGGCACGACGCCCGGCTCTTCCCACCACGGCGGGTCGATTCTGAGGACCTCCGCCCCGAATCCGGCGAGGAAGCGGGTGGCGATCGGGCCGGCAAGCACGCGGGTGAGATCGAGCACGCGGATGCCCCGCAGCGGCCGTTCGCGGGGCACCGGCCACGCCGGTACCCCGCCGGCCGTCGTCACCTCCCGGGAGAGCAGCGGTTCGGCCGCGACCGCCCGGCCCTGCGGATGGGCGCGCCATTCCTCTTGCGACATCATTGCGGCGGCGCACCCACCGCGCGAAACGACTGCGCTTTCGAGTTCTTCGGCCTGCCACCCGGCGACGGCGTGCGCCACGGCGTCCTTCTGCGCCTCGACGCCGAGGACCGCCAGCGCCGCCTCGCGATGGGCGGGCGCGTTGGTGTGAAGGCGGACCCAGCGGTCCGCCGCGCGGTAGTCGCCGGCGATGGGATCCCACGGCGGCGGCACATTCCAGCCCTCGGGCCTCAGCGAGGTGCCGAACCACAGCGAGGCGAGGCGCCGGTCGACCGTGACCGACGGCGCTTCGTCATGGCGCAGCGCCACGAGTTCGGACACGGCGAGGCCGGCGGCGGCGATGGACGCCGCGGCGAAGTCCGTGACGGCGAAGACGGACGGGAGCGCGCCCGCGCCGGTGAACGCCGCCTTGCGCACGTCGTCGGGCGCGCCGCCGATATCCGACCAGAACCGGGTGAGAAGAGTGTGGGCCAATGTCATGTCGCTTCCTCCAGCCGAGAGGGTCCCGACGTCGCGGCTGTGGTCTGCCTCGCATCCGGCGGCGGAGCCGCAGCGTCGATGGCCAGCGCCGACATCGCGATCAATCCATCGCGGTGGCGCCGGACGCGCTGGCGCCTCGGCTGGGACAGCCGGACGCCTGTCGGGATCACGTGTCGGAGAAGGGTAGCGGTGGCGTCATCCGCGCGGAAATGAAATGGCGTGATGGATGCCATTCAGGACGGTCATGGATCGGCGGCGCGGGAGCGGGAAACGAGGAGGACGAAGCGGAGGGGGAATGGGGCGGCGGCGACGCGCCGCCCCTGCCGTTCAAAGCGCTTCGCCGTCGATGTAGCGCCGCAGGGTTTCCCGCGTGCCGCGCGACCAGATGCTGCGCAGCGCATTGCCGAACGCTTCGATATAGGCCGGATGGGTGCCGATCTCGCCGAAGATGTCGCTCATGGCGAGGAACGCGGCCGGATCCTGCCGGGCGGCGAGGGCCGTCAAGTTCATGCGCTCCCACGCCGGATCGTTCGCGGCGATCGCGGCGCCGCTTTCCGTCGTGCCGGCGCAGTAGCGGCACCAGAACGCCGAGATCAGCGCGAGGCCGGTGACGGGCTTGCCCTGCCGAAGACTATCGAGCACCGTCGGCAGCACATATTGCGGCTGCCGGTTGGAGCCGTCGAAGCAGACGCGGCGGTTGGTGTCGCCGATCTTGGCGTTGCCGAAGCGCTCCACGATCCGCCGCTTGTAGGCGGAAAGGTCCACGTCCGGCACCGGCGGGACCAGGGGGATGATCTCGCTTTCCTGCAGCTTGTCGAAATAGCGGGCGATCTGCGGGTCGAGCATGCCGTCGTGGATGAACTCCATGTCGAGCAGCGCGGCCGGATAGCAGATCGCGGCATGGCCGCCGTTGAGGATGCGGATCTTCATCAGCTCGTAGGGCGCGACGTCCTCGACGAAGGTGACGCCGACCTTTTCCAGCGGCGGCCGGCCGTCGGTGAAGCGGTCCTCGACCACCCACTGGCGGAAGCCCTCGCAGAAGATCGGCATCCGGTCCTCGATGCCGAACTCGCGGCGCAGCCGCTCGCGCTCGCGGTCGCTCGTCACCGGGGTGATGCGGTCGACCATGGTGTTGGGGCAGGACAGCGCCTCCGACACCCAGGCGCCGAATTCGGGATCGATCAGCCCTGCGAAGCCGGTCAGGGCATTGTGGGTGATGTGGCCGTTGCCGGTGATGTTGTCGCACGACAGCACCGTGAACGGCGGATGGCCGGCGGAGCGGCGGGCCTGAAGCGCCTTCAGCATCATGCCGAAGATGGTGCGCGGATGCTCGAAATCCGCGAGGTCGGCGAGGATCGCCGGATCCTGCGCGTTGAACTTTCCGGTCGCGGGGTCGATGTGGTAGCCGCCTTCGGTCACCGTGAGCGAGGCGATGCGGATTTTCGGGTCGGAAAGCCGGGCGACCACGAGATCCGGCCGGGCGGGATCGATGAAGTCGATCATCGAGCCGGTGATGCGCACCTCGGTCTCGTCCGCCTCCTGGGCGACGATGGTGGTGTGGTAGTCCTGCGCGCCGAGGGCCGAGCGCATCGCCTTGTCGGCCTCGCGTACGCCGGCGCCGACGATGGCCCAGTCGTGGCCGAGGCCGAGATTGAACAGGTCGTCCAGATAGACCGCCATGTGGGCGCGGTGGAAATTGCCGACGCCGAAGTGGACGATGCCCGCCTCCATCTTGGAGCGGGCATAGGAGGGGATGCGGGCCTTGTCCGCGAGCGCGGGCAGGTTGGCATCGCTCACGCTCGTCGTCATCGGCCGCACTCCTGCGGCAGTCTGTTGGCCTTCAGAGTCATTGCGTCTCCCCCGTCCTTTTCTTGCCGCGGCCGGAGTCCGGCCGGGATGCATTGGGACGATGAAGATAGGCGCTGCGGCGGTGGGGCGGAACACCTTAATCGGCTCCGGCGGACAGGGTGCGCTGCCGGCGGGGCTTGCCCGCCGATGGATCAGCGCTCGCCCGAGGCCGGCTCCACTTGCGTCGCGCGGAGATTGGCGAGGTCGCGCTTGCTGGTCTCCAGAATCGCCTCGATGGCGCGGCGCGCCCGGGCCGGGTCGCGCAGCCGCACGGCATCCACCACCTCGCCGTGGAGGTCGAGCGCGCCGGCATGGCTCACCGTGGCGCGGTTGGTCAGTTCGAACAGGGCGACCATGGCGGCGCGGATGACACCGGCGAGGCAGGCGAGCACATGGTTGTGGCTCGCGACCAGAAGCGCGGTGTGGAATTCCATGTCGGCCTCCGCGCCGACATCGATGTCGTGAGGCAGCGAAACGCCCATCTGCCGGTAGGCCCGCTCCAGCGCGGCGAGTTCGGCGGCGCTCGCCCGCGTCGCGGCGAGTTCGGCCGCCGCCGGCTCGATGATGCTGCGCGCCTCCATCAGCGAATCGACGAAGCGCGGGTCGTGGAAGTCGCTGCCGACCCAGCCCAGCAGATCCGGGTCGAGCATGTTCCAGGCATTGGCCTGCAGCACCTCGGTGCCGAGGCGCGGCCGCGAGCGCAGCAGCCCCTTCGATTCCAGCACCTTGGTCGCCTCGCGGATGACCGTGCGGCTGACGCCGTATTCGGCGCAGAGATCGGGCTCGCGCGGCAGGAAATCGCCCGGCGGGATCTGGCCGGAGAGAATGCGGCGCGCGAGGCCGGCGACGATTTCCTGGCGCATGCGCGGCTTGCGCCGCCGCGCCACCGGCTTCGCATTCGGGCCGGTTCTGGTCTCGTCGCCGTCGTTCATGGTCGAAGACACGGACGCGCGTCCTCCCTCCTGATGGGCCGGAAGTGAGGCGGGACGTTACATCATATGAATGGAATTGACGAATATGATTTTTGAGCCTTATTTAGGCCGCGCGAGCTTGGAACGGTTCGAGTGACCGCGACCCGGACAGCCGGGTCCGCGATCTCGGAGCGGTGATTCCGCACGGCTTGGCGTGATTGGAACAGGTCGGTTGGCGACCAACGGAGGAAGCCTCCTGAGCGGGGCGGAAAACAACATGGACGACACCAGCAGCAAGCGTCGCTTCAGATCCCAGGCGTGGTTCAACAATCCCGCGAACGCCGACATGACGGCGCTCTATCTGGAGCGCTACCTGAATTTCGGCCTGACCCAGGCCGAGCTTCAGTCCGGCAAGCCGATCATCGGCATCGCCCAGACCGGTTCCGACCTGTCGCCGTGCAACCGGCACCACCTGGTGCTGGCGCAGCGCCTGCGCGAAGGCATCCGCGAGGCCGGCGGCATCGTGCTGGAATTCCCGGTCCATCCGATCCAGGAAACCGGCAAGCGCCCGACGGCGGGCCTCGACCGCAACCTCGCCTATCTCGGCCTCGTCGAGGTACTCTACGGCTATCCGCTCGACGCCGTCGTGCTGACGATCGGCTGCGACAAGACCACGCCGGCCTGCCTGATGGCCGCCGCGACGGTCAACATTCCGGCGATCGCCCTCTCGGTCGGCCCGATGCTGAACGGCTGGCACCACGGCGAGCGCACCGGCTCCGGCACCATCGTGTGGAAGGCCCGCCAGATGATGGCGGCCGGCGAGATCGACTACGAAGGCTTCATCAAGCTCGTCGCCTCGTCCGCGCCCTCCACCGGCTACTGCAACACCATGGGCACCGCGACGACGATGAACTCGCTCGCGGAAGCGCTTGGCATGCAGCTTCCCGGCTCGGCCGCGATCCCGGCGCCCTACGCCGCGCGCCAGCAGATGGCCTACGAGACCGGCAAGCGCATCGTCGAGATGGCTTATGAGGACCTGAAGCCCTCCGACATCCTGACGAAGAACGCGTTCATCAACGCGATCCGCGTCAACTCGGCCATCGGCGGCTCCACCAACGCGCCGATCCACCTGAACGCGCTCGCCCGCCACATCGGCGTCGAACTCTCCATCGACGAGTGGCAGAGCTACGGCGAGGACGTGCCGCTTCTCGTGAACCTGCAGCCCGCCGGCGAATATCTCGGCGAGGACTATTATCACGCCGGCGGCGTGCCGGCGGTGGTCAACCAGCTGATGGAGCAGGGCCTGATCCACGAGGACGCGCTGACCGTGAACGGCCGCACCATCGGCGACAACTGCCGCGGCACGGTGATCGAGGACGAGCGCGTCATCCGCCGCTTCTCCGAGCCGTTGAAGGAGCGGGCCGGCTTCCGCGTGCTGCGCGGCAACCTGTTCGACTCGGCCATCATGAAGACCAGCGTGATCTCGGACGAGTTCCGCGACCGCTATCTCAGCGACCCGAACGATCCCGATGCCTTCGAGGGCCGCGCGATCGTGTTCGACGGTCCCGAGGACTACCACCACCGCATCGACGATCCGTCGCTCGGCATCGACGACCGCACGCTCCTGTTCATGCGCGGCGCCGGCCCGATCGGCTATCCCGGCGCGGCCGAGGTGGTGAACATGCGTCCGCCGGCCTACCTGATCCGCGAGGGCGTCCATGCGCTGCCCTGCATCGGCGACGGCCGTCAGTCCGGCACGTCGGGCTCGCCCTCGATCCTGAACGCCTCGCCCGAAGCGGCGGCCGGCGGCGGGCTCGCGGTGCTGCGCACCGGCGACCGCGTGCGCATCGACCTGAAGAACGGCTCCGCGAACATCCTCATCTCCGACGAGGAACTGGCGGCCCGTCATGCCGAGCTCAAGGCGGCCGGCGGCTACAAGTATCCGAAGAGCCAGACCCCCTGGCAGGAAATCCAGCGCAGCATGGTCGGCCAGATGGGCGAAGGCGCGGTGCTGGAGCCGGCGGTGAAGTACCAGGACATCTCCCACACCATGGGCCTGCCCCGCGACAATCACTGACGCGGCGAAGCATTCCATCGCAAAACAACAAGGCCCCGCGGCGCGCGCCGCGGGGCCTTTCGTTTGTCTGGCGCCTGCTGGGTGTGGCCGGCCGTCAGGTCTTCCGGCCGCGCCTCACTCCTCGAGCTGAGGGCCGGAATTGCCGATGCCGTAGACCATCGCGGTCTTGGTGGTGCCGAGCGCGACCCAGTCCGGCGCGTTCATCTGCACCGCGCGGTAGAAGTGATCCGCCCGCTCCTTCGCCTTGACGTGGACGGCATCGTAGCTCTTGAACTTCGCCTGGAAGGCGAATTCGCCGATCAGCGAGGTTTCGGACGCCCGGTTGCGCCAGATCGCGACGGTGGCGTTGGCGGCAAGGCCGTGGCCGAAATCGAAGCTGCCGGCGTTGACCTGGATTTCCTCGACGGCGACGTTATTGACGAGGTGGATCGACGATTGCGGATGGATGTCGATGTTGGCCATCGGCGGGAACACCTGGGCGATGTTCTCCAACCCCTGGTTCAGCACGATGTTGGGCGAGGTCAGCACGCAGTTGTGCGAATAGAGGCTGCGCATGCCGCCGAGCTGGTCCTTCAGCGGCAGCAGTTCCTCCTTGAACTTGATCTTGGTCAGGCCGTGGATGATGCGCGGCGACATGTCGGCCGCGGCCGCCTTTTCGAGGTCCGTGTGCCGGAACTTGACCGTCAGCTCGTGATCGTTGCGCGGCCAGCCATCCTCGTAGAACGTGCGCTTGCGCAATATGAAGGCGTTCCGGTACAGATCGAAGTTCGGCGTGTCGTAGAACAGCACCTCGCGAACGAGCCGGTGGAAGCCGTCCTTGTTGGTGGTGACCTTCACCTTGTTCTTTTCCGCGATCGACGCGGCGATTTCCCAGAATGCCTGAAACTGGCTCGCGGCAAAGAACTTGTCCGCACGAAGCAGGATCTTGTATTCGCGATAACGCACATCGACCATGGCTGGGCCGGTCCTCCTGGTAGACGGTTCGGTTCGCGCGCGGGCTGGCCAACAGGGTGTGGCCGTGGCGGAAGGGGTGTCGGTCACGCGCGGGCCAGCTTTGAAGGCGCCTTTCATGACACGAAATCCGGGCCGCGTGTACTGCGCGCGCGCCCGCGCCGACGACAATTTCCGACAACAGCGCTTTCCGATCTGATGGACTCATCAGATCGACAAGAAATCGCTCCAGATCCGTAGGCTTGAGCATATCCTGATCGTTAAGATCAGTTTGGTCTGAACGGGATATGTTCTAACGGCCGGGATGGGCCGGCGCCGGCGCCTGCGGCTGCCTTTCCCGGTTGTGGCACTTGACGGCGCACCCGTCCGAAAGTTCTATGGGGCCGCGCGGCATGCCGCCGCCCTCCGCCGCATGGTCCGGCGCCGCTCCATTCAACGACTGCAACATTCACATCGACTGCAAGGACGTGTTGGCCGTGCTCAGGGCTGTCGTCATGGTTTGCGGGCAAGCCGCGGCAGCCATGCCCGGCGGAGCCCGCGCCGGGTCCGCGAGCCCGCAGCCGGTTTCATCGCCGCCCTTTCCGACGGCGCGACCTCGGCGGTCGCGCCTTGCCTGCTTCGAACTTATCAGATCCGAACTTGCCTGCTTCGAACTTGCCTGCTTCGAAACGGACCCGCTCAAGACGCCCTTGCGGCGGCGGGCGGGTCTCAACGCGTAAAGGATGTGTCCGATGACCACCCCGACCTATCCCGATACCCGGCTCTATATCGACGGCGCGTGGACGGATGGCGCCGCCGGCGCGACCCTCGACGTGCTGAATCCCGTCGACGGACGTGTCATCGGGCGCGTGGCGAAGGCGGAGGAAAGCGATCTTGAACGCGCGCTCGAGGCGGCGCGGCGCGGCTTCGAGGTGTGGCGGCGGACCCCGGCGCTGACGCGCTCGGGCATCCTGCGCAAGGCCGGCGAGCTGATGCGCGCCCGGGCGCCGGAGACCGCCGCGATCCTGACCCAGGAGCAGGGCAAGCCGCTCGCCGAGGCGACCGCCGAGGTGCTGGGTTCGGCCGAGATCCTGGAGTGGTTCGCCGAGGAAGCTCGCCGCACCTATGGCCGCCTGATCCCGCCGCGCACCGACGGCGTGATCCAGAGCGTCATCAAGGAGCCGGTCGGCGTGGTGGCCGCGTTCACGCCGTGGAACTTCCCCATCAGCCAGATGGTGCGCAAGGTGGGCGCGGCGCTCGCCGCCGGCTGCTCGATGATCGTGAAGGCGGCCGAGGAAACCCCGGCCTCGCCCGCCTGCCTGATGCAGGCGCTGGCGGATGCCGGCGTGCCGGCGGGCGTGCTCAACCTCGTCTACGGCGTGCCGGCTGAGATTTCCGAGCGGCTCATTCCCGATCCGATCGTGCGCAAGGTGTCGTTCACAGGCTCGGTGCCGGTGGGCAAGCATCTCGCGGCGCTCGCCGGGCGCCACATGAAGCGGGTGACGATGGAACTGGGCGGCCATTCCCCCGCCATCGTGTTTGCCGATGCCGACATCTCGTCGGTGGCGCCGCTGCTGGCGCGCTCCAAGCTGCGCAATGCCGGCCAGGTCTGCGTCTCGCCGACCCGGTTCCTGGTGCAGAAGCCGGTGTTCGACGAGTTCGCCGACCGCTTCGCCAAGGCCGTGGCCGCGGTGAAGATCGGCGACGGCCTGGAGGCGGGCACGGAGATGGGACCGCTGGTCAATGCCCGGCGGGTGCAGGCGGTCGAGGAACTGATCAACGACGCGACCCGGCAGGGCGCGGAGGTGCTGACCGGCGGCGAGCGCATCGGCAACACCGGCAACTTCTACCGCCCGACGGTGCTCTCCGGCGTCACCACCGACATGCGCATCATGAACGAGGAGCCGTTCGGCCCGGTCGCGCTGCTCGCGCCGTTCGAGGACTTCGACGAGGCGCTGGCGGAGGCGAACCGGCTGCCCTTCGGGCTCGCGAGCTACGCGTTCTCGCGCTCCGGCAAGGCGATCAACCGCCTCGCCGAGGGCATCGAAGCGGGCATGCTGACCGCCAATCACCTCGGGCTGGCGCTCGCCGAGACGCCGTTCGGCGGCGTCAAGGATTCCGGCTACGGCGCGGAGGGCGGCATCGAGGCGATGGACGCCTATCTCAACACCAAGTTCTTCACCCACGCCTACGACGTCTGATCCGCGGCGGGCATCCGTCGTGCCCGCGCGGCGGACGGATGCCGGGCGGTAAAAAGCGGAAGGCCGGCGCCGATGATCGGTGCCGGCCTTCATCGTATTCGCGTCCGTCTCTGCGCACGGTGCCGGAGAGCCTTTCGATCGGATGCAATGCCCGATCGACGGGTGGCTCAGGCCTGCGGCTTCTTCTTCCAGGCCTTCTTTTTCGGCGCCCCGGGGCCTTTCGGGCCATCGAACGACCGCGGGGCGGAGCCGCGGCCGCCCTCCGTCCCGAAATCGCCCTCATGCCGGTCGCGCGGCTTGCCTTCCCCCTTGCGGTGGGCGGACTTCTGGTAGGCCGGCTTCTCGTATGACGATTTCGCGCGCGGCGGCTTGCCGGCACCGCGCTGTGGCGGACCTTCGGGCATCGGCTCGATGGCGATCTCGCCGGCCGGCGTCGCCTTCACGGCAGCGGCGAAGCCGTCCGCGACGGTTGCCGCCACTTCGAACGCGGTCTCGGAATCGAAGATTCGGATCGCACCGATATCCTGCTTGGTGACCTGGCCCCGCCGGCAGATCAGCGGCAGCAGCCAGCGCGGATCGGCGTTCTTGCGCCGGCCGACATTCAGGCGGAACCAGACGCTGTTGCCATCTTCACCTTCGCGCCGCACGAACGGCGCGCCCGACGTCAGGCTGCGCGGCCGCCCTTCGCCGGGATCGGTCACGTCCTCCGGAGCGGGAAGGCGGGCGCGGTAAAGCCGCGCCAGCGCCGCCGCGACATGCTCGGCCGAATGGCCGGCGAGCAGCGCGCGGCCGAATTCGAGGTCTTCTTCGCCCGGCTCCTCGGTGACGAGCGGGTCGCGGACCATGCGCTCCTGGTCGAGCTTGCGGATCTCGTCCGCCGTCGGCGGCGGTCCCCACGTCGCTTCGACGCCCGCGCCGGACAGCAGCATCTCGGCGCGGCGGCGGCGTGCCGGCGGCACCATCAGCACGCTCACGCCCTTGCGGCCCGCGCGGCCGGTGCGCCCGCTGCGATGTTGCAGGCCCTCGACGTCGTGGGGCAGGTCGGCGTGGATCACGAGGCCGAGGCTCGGCAGGTCGATGCCGCGCGCGGCGACGTCGGTGGCGACGCACACCCGCGCGCGCCCGTCGCGCAGCGCCTGGAGTGCCTGGTTGCGCTCGCTCTGGCCGAGCTCACCGGACAGCGCGACCGCGGAAAACTGGCGCTCCTGCAGGATCGCGTGGAGATGGCGGACCGTCTCGCGGGTGTTGCAGAACACGATGGCCGTCGGCGCATCGAAGAAGCGCAAGAGGTTGACGACGACGTGCTCCGTCTCCTTCGGCAGGATGCGGACGACGCGATAATCGATATCGGCGTGCCCGCCTTCCGCCCCGGCGACCTCGATGCGCAGCGCATCGTTCTGATAGCGCTTGGCGAGCAGGGCGATGCCGCGCGGCAGGGTCGCGGAGAACAGCAGGCTGCGCCGCTCGGGCGGGGTCGCCTGGAGGATGAATTCCAGGTCCTCGCGGAAGCCGAGATCGAGCATCTCGTCGGCCTCGTCGAGCACCACCGCCGCGAGACCGCTGACATCGAGCTGGCCGCGTTCAATGTGATCGCGCAGTCGGCCCGGCGTGCCGACGACGATGTGGGCGCCGTGGGCGAGCTGGCGTTGCTCGCGGCGCGGATCCATGCCGCCGACGCAGGCGACGATGCGCGCGCCCGTCGCGGCATAGAGCCAGGAGAACTCGGCCTGGACCTGCAGGGCGAGTTCGCGGGTGGGCGCGACGACGAGTGCCAGCGGCGCGCCGGGCTCGCCGAAGCGATCGGCCTCGCCGAGCAGCGTCTCCGCGATGGCGAGGCCGTAGGCGACGGTCTTGCCGGAACCGGTCTGGGCCGACACCAGCAGATCGCGGCCGGCGGCCTCCGGCGCGAGCACGGCGGCCTGAACCGGCGTCGGCGTGTCGTAGGACCGTTCGGCCAGGGCGCTGGCAAGAGCGGAGTGGGTGGTGGTGAAAGCCACGGGAGCGGGTAGCCTTTGATTGGAGAGCGTGCGGAACGGGGAACGGGCCGCTGCTTCTCCGGAGCGGGGGCGCCCGTGGCGCGCGCTCCGGCGGAAGCCCGCCGCACGGTCTCATCGTTCTGGATGATGCGCTTTTAATCCAGCTTGGCCGCGAGCGCCATGGGTTCCGCCGCGCTGCACCGTTGCAGCCGGCGCACAGCGGACCAGCCGTGCCGCGCCGGCAACGGTGATGCGCGGCGGCCCTTCGGATGCTGCCGGAGGGCCGGGCGATGCATCTTGTGATTGTGACGGCATCACCGCGTTTGCGGCGGATGAGGTGTCGGCTAGGGCGCCGCTTTCGCGCGCGCCGGCCTGCGGGCCGGACGGGGCACGTCCACGCGGACCGAACGGACACGCCTCGTGCGCGCGATGCCGCAATCGCCTGTATCTCCCTCTCGCGCATCATGAACCGTTGGAGATATCGAAGCCGCCGCGCCCTTCATGGCCCCCGCGGGCAGGGATTTCTTCGCGCGGATGGGGCCGGGTGGCGATCCGCGCACGCGGCGCGGCCCGATTCAGTGCCGACGGCCGTTCCGAACCGGTGGCATTTCGGCCTGTATAGGCGGCAGTTGTCGTAGCGGCGCAGACCGTATTATTACGTCTTCCGGCCGTTGGAAGCGGCTTCGCTGGTTGTCGACGAAACAGGAAGCACCGACGGTAATCGCCGGTGCCAGCGCCGCCGGGTGCCAACTTGTCCGAATGCCACCGAGCTGAGGGGAGGAGAGGGCCAGGTCGAGGCAGGACGGGGCCCACGGATCGGCGCTACACTCTTTGAGTGTGTTCTCGGGCGACGGCCTGCGCGCGGGGCTTGCGCCACGCGGCGGTCGACGGCGGCAATCCGCTTCGGATGCCTTGACGGACACGCCCGCCGTGGACGACACCAGACGTCTCCGCCGGCCGCTCCGGAAAGCGGTGCCGGCCGGTCCTGCCGGGCGGCGGGGTTTCTCCGAAGACAAGTTGGTGTTCCCGTGTCCAAGCCCCAGCCGAAGATCCAGGCCGCATCGCTCGCGCGGGGCGGGGAGGCCGTTCCATGGACGGCCTATCTCCATCTCCTGGTGATCTATCTGGTGTGGGGCGGCGCCTACCTTCTGGTGAAGCTGGTCGTTTCCGGCGCGGCGGTCATCACCCCGCTGCAGCTTCTGACGGCGCGGACATGGTGCGCGACCCTGCTGCTCGGGATCATCAGTCTCGCGCGAACCGGCCTGCCGGGCCGGGTGTCGCTGCGCGATGTCGGTCTCTGCGCCGCCTCCGGCGTGCTGATGTGGGCGACGGGCAACGGCTTCGCGACCCAGGCCGCCAAGCACGCCTCGTCGAGCTTCATCGTGATGGCGCTCGGCACCATTCCGCTGTGGAGCACGATGCTCGACTGCATCATCGAGCGCTCTGTGCCGGACAGGCGGACGGCGCTGGCGCTCGCCGTCGGCTTCGTGGGCCTCGGCCTCGTCGTGGGGCCGGCGCTGTTCAGCCATGGCGCGATCGTCGAACAGGGCTACGAGGGGCTGACGATCCTGCTGCTCATCACCGCCGGCGTGACCTGGTCGCTCGGCACCATCCTGCAGCGTCCGCTCGCGGGCCGGCTCGATCCCGGCTGGGCGGCGACGATGCAGGTCGGCACGGCGGCGGCGGTGGTGTCGCTGTTCGCGATCCATGAGAACGCGCCGATATTGCCGCAGCCACCGAGCGAGATTCAGGTGGTGGCGTTCGTGCTGCTCGTCGTGTTCGCGTCCGTCCTCTCGCTCCTGTCCTATATCAAGGTGGTGCGGGTCTTCAGCCCGGTGGTCGCCTCGACGTTCGCCTACATAAATCCGGTGGTCGGCATGGTGCTCGGCGTGCTCGTGCTCGGCGAGACCATCACGCCGCTGTCGATCGTCGGCCTCGTCGTGGTGCTGGCGAGCGTCGCCGTCGTGGTCGCGATGCCGCGCCGGGGCAGGTAGGCCGGTCGCGTCGCGAAGCGGGCGCCGGCTTCAGGCATAAGCGCCGAAACGGCCGTTGTGATAGACCAGCGGCTGGCCGTGGCCGAGCACGAGCGCGCGCACGGTGCCGATCACGAGCGCATGGCTATGGCGCTCCACGACATGGTCCAGTTCGCAATCGATCGCGGCGAGCGCGCCGGACAGCGCCAGCGCGCCGGTGACGAGCACCGACCATTCGGCATCGCGATAGCGCTCCGCCCCCTTCAGCCCGCCATAACCCGCGAATCGTTCCGCCACCGCCTGCTGGTCGGCGGCAAGGACGTTGACGCAGAAATGCCGGTTCCGCGCGATCACCGGCCACGTCGACGACGACTTGTTGATGCTCACCACCATCGTTTCCGGATCGACCGACAGCGAGTGGGCGGAGGTGACGGTCGCGCCGGTGCGGTCGTCGCCGGTGCCGGCGGTGACCACCGAGACGCCGCCGACGAGGTGACGCATCGCCTGCTTGAGCGTGGGGTTGGCGTCGGCTTCGACCCGGACCTTGGAGGCGAAGGACGTGTGGGAGGCAAATGACATGGGCTTTTCCACGACGGTTTGACATGAACGGACGCACCGTCCGGGAGGATTTCGGTGCTGCGCCAAGGGGCCGGCGGTGCCGACCATCGTCTGGCGTGGCAGAGATACGAATTCCATTGTTTCTTTCGTCTATATATTTTGTATATTAATCGGATGCACCACAACGCCGCCGCACCCATCCGCCGCGAAGCGACGGGGGGATGCGGAGAACGAGCCCGTCCCCGACCGGGACATCGACCTTCATAGTGGGGAAGTTCCGTCGATGCTGCTTGATCATACGAGATGGTTCGGTCCCGATCAGGGCATGGAATCGCGCGGCAGGGCTGGCTTGCCGGAATATGTCGTCCCGTCGCGGCCTCATTCCGGCACGATATTCTCCTGTCGGCCCGCGCGGCGTTCGGAGGGCGCGCGATGAAGCCCGTGACGCGGGAGCGCGAGATGGTGCGGGAGCGCGAGATCATGTCCGCGACGTTCGAGAACCGGATGGCATCGGCCGGCGACGGCGGCCGGCCGAGGATCGTGGTGATCGGCGGCGGCTTCTCGGGCGCGGCGTTCGCGGTTCACCTCGCCCGGGCGACGCCGCGCGCGGAGATCGAAGTGATCGAACCGCGGGCGATGGTCGGCGGCGGTCTTGCCTATTCCACAGCCGATCTCGTCCACCGCATCAACGTGCCGTCGTCGCGCATGTCGCTCTATCCGGGCGACGAGACCCACTTCCAGCGCTGGCTGGAAAGTTCCGGCGCCGCCGGTACGCTCGACGAGGCGACGACGTGCGACGGCCGGTGCTTTCCGCCGCGCATCCTGTTCGGCCGCTATGTCGCCGACGAATTCGCCCGGGTCGCCAAGACAACCGGCGGCCTTCGGCATGTGCGCGCCCGCGCAATGTCTGTTCGTGCGGACGCTGCCGGATACGCCGTAACCCTCGACGACGGTTCGGTCCGTCTTGCGGATTGCGTGGTGCTGGCGTTGTCGCATCCCCCGCCGGAGGCGCCTTCCGTGTTCGCGGGCCTCGGCGGGACCGAAGGCTTCGTCACCGATTCCTGGGCCGCGGGCGCGCTCGACGGGATCGCATCGGACGCCCGGGTGCTGATCGTCGGCACCGGGCTCACGATGGCCGACGTCGTCGCCACCCTCGACGCCAGTGGGCACCGGGGGCCGATCACGGCGCTCTCCCGTCGTGGGCTCACGTCCCGCGGCCATTGCGCGGGAACAGGCGGGAAGCTGGGGGATTTCTCCTCGGCGCCGGCCACGTCCGCCGTCGCGCTGCTGCGCGCCATCCGCGCCGCCGTGCGCGACGGCAACGCAGCCGGCCGGCCCTGGCAGGATGTGCTCGATGCGGTGCGTAACCAGGGAACGGCGATCTGGTCCGCCCTGCCGGTCGGGGAGCGGCGGCGGCTGGTGCGGCACCTGCGGCCCTACTGGGACGTCCACCGCTTCCGCATCGCGCCCCAGACGGAGGCGATTCTCGCGCGGCGGCGACGGGAAGGAACGCTCTCCATCATCGCCGCTTCGCTGCGCGCGGCGGAGCGAACCCCGGACGGCTTCGAGATCGCCGTCCGGCCGCGCGGCACGGATGGCGTGGTCCGCGCCTGCTACGACGCGGTGGTGATCACCACCGGCCCGGGGCATGGCGGAATCTTCAGGACGAATCCCGCGCTCGCCTCGCTGGCGCAGGCCGGGCTCGCCGGTCCCGACCCCGTCGGGCTCGGCATCCACGTCGACGGCGAGAGCCGGGTCGTGGCGGTGGACGGCCGGCCGCTCGACGATCTCCTCGTGGTGGGGCCGCTCGCGCGCGGCACCTTCGGCGAGCTGATGGGCGTGCCGGAAGTCGCCCGCCACACCCATGCCGTCGCCCAAAGCCTTGCGGCCCGGCTCGACAGCAACGCCGGCACGGAGGACGCCCCGGAGCAGGCCCGCCATTGACGGACCCGCGCCGGGAGCGGGCACTCGGGTCCGGTGTCCGGGGGCTTAGCCCGGCAGCACCCGGGTGCCGTCGAGGAGATGCGGCAGGGAGGCGAGTCCGTCCGCCTGAAGCTCGGGCGGCAGCAGCGCCTCCGGCAGGTCCTGATAGCTCACCGGCCGCAGGAAGCGGCGGATCGCGAGGGTGCCGACCGAGGTGGTCCGGCTGTCGGACGTGGCCGGGAAAGGCCCGCCGTGGACCATGGCGTGGCTGACCTCGACACCGGTCGGCCAGCCGTTCGCGAGAATGCGCCCGACCTTGCCTTCCAGCACCGGCACCAGCTCGCGCGCCAGCGGATAGTCCGCCGGATCGAGGTGCAGCGTCGCCGTCAGCTGGCCTTCCAGCTTTTCGGCGGCCGCGATGAAGCCTTCGGCACCGACGCAGCGCACGATCAGGGACGACGCGCCGAACACCTCGTGGGCGAGCCGGGGATCGGCCGCGAAGCTCTCGGCATCGGTCGCGAACAGGGCGCCCGGTCCCCGGTTGGCGCCTTCGCCCGGCGCGCCCCGGGAAACGGTCTCGACGGCCGCGTTCTCCGCGAACGCCTTCACGCCCGCTTCGAAGGCCGAATGAATGCCGGGGGTCAGCATCGGCGCGGGCTTCACCCCCGCAAGCCGTGCCGCCGCCGCATCCATGAAGCGCTCGAGATCCGGTCCGTCGATCGCCAGCACGATGCCGGGATTGGTGCAGAACTGTCCGGCGCCGAGCGTGAGCGAATCGACGAAGCCGTGGGCCAGCGCCTCCGCCCGCGCGGCGAGCGCGCCGGGCAGCAGGAACACCGGATTGACGCTGCTCATCTCGGCATAGACCGGGATCGGCTCCGGACGGCTGGCCGCCGCCGCGACAAGGGCGAGGCCGCCGCCACGCGAGCCGGTGAAGCCGACCGCCTTGATGGCGGGATCCGTGACGAGCGCCGTGCCGGTCTCGATGCCGCCGAGCAGGAGCGAGAACACGCCGGGATGCAGTCCGCACGCCTCGCGGGCGGCATCGATGGCCCGGCCGACGAGCTCGCCGGTGCCGGGGTGAGCGGGATGGCCCTTCACCACCACCGGGCAGCCGGCGGCGAGCGCCGAGGCGGTGTCGCCGCCGGCGACGGAGAACGCGAGCGGGAAGTTGCTCGCGCCGAACACCGCGACGGGGCCGACGGGGATCTGCCGCAGGCGCAGATCCGGCCGCGGCAGCGGCTGGCGGTCCGGCATGGCCGGATCGACCCGCAGGTCGAGCCATTCGCCGGCGCGGACGACGGCGGCGAAGAGCCGGAGCTGGCCGACGGTGCGCGCGCGCTCGCCCTGCAGCCGCCCGGCGGGAAGGCCGGTTTCCGCCGAGGCGCGCTCGATGAGCGCGTCGCCGAGGGCGACGATGTTGTCGGCGATGGTTTCCAGGAACCGCGCGCGTGCCTCGAGGCCGGCGCCGCGATAGGACGGGAATGCCTCCGCCGCCAGCGCGCAGGCGCGACGCACGTCCTGCGGCGTTGCCGTGGCGAAGGCCGGTTCGAGCACCGCGCCGCTATCGGGGTTGATCGCCCGCATCGCGCGCGGGGCGTCGGTAACGGCTTCGCCGCCGATCAGGAGATCGCCTGTGATCTGGTCGAGGGACATGTCATGGACCTGAACGTGTTGAACCGGCGCCCGATGCAGCGGGCCGACGGAGGAAGTCAGGGGGCGGACGGCCGCCGGAAGACGGCGGCCGGGCATTTCAGGCACAGGCCGAAAGCCGAACGCCGCCTGCCTTCCGGGACGCCCTGGCGGCGACCGCGCGGGAGGGCGCCGGGGAGCCGTCAGTTGAAGAGGGCGGGCTGCTCGCGCATCAGCTTGCGGACGGTGCCGAACACAGCCTGCAGATGGTGCTTCATGCGCTCGGCGGCAAGGTCGGGATCGCGCAGGCGGATCGCTTCGGCGATGTCGGCATGTTCGCCCGTGAGGGTCGCGAGCTGGCCGGCCTCCGGCAGGCTGAGATAACGCACCCTGTCGAGCTGGCCCTTGACGTTCTGGATGGTTTTCCAGGCCCGCGGCAGCGCGACGGCCTCCGAAAGGCTGCGGTGGAACGCCTCGTCGAGGCGCAGGAACGCATCGCGCTCGCCGGCATGGGCGGCTGACGCCTGGGCCTCGATGTTCCCGGCGAGCGTCGGCGCGAGGTGGCCGTCGGCCTGCTCGGCGGCGCGGCGCACGACCGCCGTTTCCAGCGCCTCGCGCACGAACTGCGCCTCCATCACCTCCGCGATGCGGATCGGCGCGACAAGGGTGCCGCGCTGGGGAAACACGTCGACCAGACCTTCGTCGGACAGCTTGATGAGCGCCTCGCGCACCGGCGTGCGGCTGACGCCGAGGCGGAGCGCCAGTTCCTTCTCGCTCAGCGCTTCGCCGGGCTTCAGCGCGAGGGTCAGGATCGCACGGCGGATCGCATCGTGAACCTGCAGCGCCATCGGGCGCCCCGGCGTGATCTCGTGCGGCGAAAGCGCCACGGTCGGACTGGACAGGCCTGCCATCGCGATCCTCTCGGCAACCGACTGCCATGGTAGTTGGCGCGCGGGCACTTGTCGATTTTGAAATCGGACGTTGCGGCCGATCCGGCGCGGATCGGACTGTGAGGTGCGGTCGATGACTCCGAGGCATCTACGGCCTCCAATCTCGATTGACATACTACCATGGTAGTGTCTTTGGATGGTGCGAGCGCGCGTGGCGCGGCCGAACGGGTCTGTGCCGGGGGATCCGGCGCCGGGTTCCGCTCGTCCAGGGTCCGCTCGTCCAGGGGTTCGCTCGTCCAGGGTCCGGGCGGGCAAGGTGGCCGAAGCGGCGCGGCGGAAAGGTCGAAAGGGGGGAGACGTGGCGATCCAGTCGTCGGAGCAGGACATTCCGCAGGGGCAGGACATGCCGCAGGGGCAGGACGTTCCGCAGGGGGAAGACCGCGCGAGGCAGCGCGGGTTCGCCGGGCCGTCGTCGGGCGAACCGGCTTCCGGTGTCCCGGTGCGGGCGCCGATGGAGGAGACGTGGCGCTGGTGGGGGCCGGCCGATGGCATCCGCCTTTCCGACGTCCGCCAGACCGGCGCGCGCGGCATCGTCACCGCGCTCCACGATATCCCGGCCGGACAGGTTTGGTCCCGCGACGCGATCCTGGAGCGGCGCGCCATCATCGAGGCCGATGCCTCCCTCGGCCTGCGCTGGGCGGTGGTCGAGAGCCTGCCGGTGCACGAGGCGATCAAGCTCGGCGACGGCGATCTGGAGCCCTATTTCGAGGCCTACCGCCAGTCCCTGCGCAATCTCGGGGCCTCGGGGGTCGATATCGTCTGCTACAATTTCATGCCGGTGCTCGACTGGGCGCGCACGGACCTGCGCTTTCCGCTGCCCGGCGGCGGCACGGCGCTGAAGTTCGATGCCGGCAAGTTCGCCGCATTCGACTGCCTGATGCTCGGCCGGCCCGGTGCCGAGGCCGACCACACGGCGGAGGCGATCGAAGCCGGGCGGAAATGGTTCGCCGGCGCGAGCGAAGCCGACAAGGATGGGCTGCTCGCCACCATCATGGCCGGCCTGCCGGGTGCGTTCGACCGCTACGACATTCCCGGCCTGCGCGGCATGCTCGACCGCTTCCGGAACGTCGATGCCGCGCGCCTTCTCGACAACCTCTCGGCGTTCCTGCGCGCCGTGGTGCCGGCCGCCGAGGAGGCGGGCGTGCGCCTCGCGATCCATCCGGACGATCCGCCCCGGCCGCTGCTCGGCCTGCCGCGCGTCGTCTCCAATGCCGGCAACATCGCGCGCATTCTGGAGGCGGTGGACTCGCCTGCGAACGGGCTGACGCTGTGCACGGGTTCGCTCGGGTCGGGCTTCGGCAACGATCTGCCGGAGATCGCCGCGCGCTTTGCGCCCCGCATCCACTTCGCGCACCTGCGCAACGTGGTGAAATGGGCCGACGGCTCGTTCATGGAATCGGAGCATCTCGGCGGCGACGTCGACATGGTCGGCGTCGTCCGGGTGCTTCTCGACGAACAGGCCCGGCGCCGCGAGGCCGGGGATGCGCGCTGGCGGATCCCGTTCCGCCCCGACCACGGCCACGAACTGATCTACGATCATGGCCGGCCGACGCACCCCGGCTATCCGGTGATCGGCCGGTTGAAGGGGCTGGCCGAGATCCGCGGCGTGATGGCCGCGCTCGCGGCCGCCTGAGAGGCAGCCGCGACGGCGTTGGAAGGTCCCGTGGCTCAGATGCCGTAGGGAATCCAGATCGTCTTCACCTGGGTCGCGCGTTCCAGAACCGCGCGGTCGCGGGCGAAGGCGGCGAGCGGCGCTTCCGCCCGGGGCGCATGGCACCACGTCGCCTTCAGGTTCCCGGCGGACGCCTTTTCCATCTCGGCGACGGCCGGGCCGCAATACCACAGCGCATCGACATCATCATGCTCGGCGAGGGTGAGCGCGAGCGGGTCGCGGTCGCCGGTGACGATGTTGACGACGCCCGCCGGCACGTCGCTCGTTTCCAGCACCTGATAGAAGTCGGTCGCCGCGAGCGGGGCGGTTTCCGACGGCACGGCGACGACGCGGTTGCCGGCAGCGATCGCCGGGATCACCATCGACACGAAGCCGAGCAGCGGGAACGCCTCCGGGCAGACGACGCCCATGGTGCCGAACGGTTCGCGCACTGCCAGCGTGGCGTGGCGCGCGCGGGCGGCATGGACGCGGCCGTCGAGCTTGTCGGCGAACGCGGCGAAACGGAAGATGCGGCGGATCGAGGCTTCCACCTCGTCGGCGGCCGCCTCCGGCGATCCCCCGGTCATGGCGGCGATGCGGCGGGCGAACTCATCCGCACGGGCCGAGAGATTCTCGGCGATGTAATAGAGCACCTGCGCGCGGTTGTGCGCGCTCGCGCCCGACCAGGCGCCCGCCTTCGCCGCGGCCTCGACGGCGTTGCGGATGTCCTTGCGGTTGCCGAGGCCGGCTTCCCCGAGCGTGCGGCCGGCCGGATCGAGCACCGGATAGATCGCGCCGCCATCGGGACGCACCTGCCGGCCGCCGACGAACAGCTTCGCCGTGCGGTCGATCGGCGGCAGGGCCGGCACCGGCGCCGCCTTCGCCGCCGTTGGGGACGGCGCGGCGGGGGCCTCGCTTGTCACCTGCGCCCGGTACTCTTGCGCCCGATATTCGGAAAGGCCCTCGATCCCGCCTTCGCGGCCGAATCCGCTTTCCTTGTAGCCGCCGAACGGCGCGGCGGCATCGAGCAGGTTGGCGGCGTTGATCCAGACGACGCCCGCCTTCACCTTCGCCGCGACGTCGAGTGCGAGGTCGATGTTCTGAGTCCAGATCGAGGCGGCGAGGCCGTAGCGGGTGTGGTTGGCGAGCTGGACGGCCTCGTCAGGCGTGCGGAAGCTCGTCAGCGTGGCGACCGGGCCGAAGATCTCGACCTCGGCGACCGTCATGGCGGGTTCCACATCGGTGATCAGCGTCGGCGGATAGAAGCAGCCTTGAGCGGGAAGCGTGTCGGCCGCCGCCTGCCACACCGTGCCGCCCTCGGTGCGTGCCGTGGCGACGAGGCCGGCGATGCGCTCGCGCTGCACCGGGGCGACCACGGCGCCGATATCGGTCGACTTGTCGAGCGGATCGCCGACGCGCAGCCGCGCCATGCGCGCCTTGAGGCGAGCGGCGAGACGATCTGCGACACCTTCCTGCACGAGAATGCGCGCGCCGGCGCAGCACACCTCGCCCTGGTTGAACCAGACCGAATCGACCACGCCTTCCACCGCGCCGTCGAGATCGCTGTCCTCGAACACGATGAAGGGCGACTTGCCGCCGAGTTCGAGCGACAGCGCCTTGCCGCTGCCGGCGGTGGCCTCGCGGATCGCGCGGCCGACGTCCGTCGAACCGGTGAAGGCGATCTTGTCGATTCCGGGATGGCCGGCGAGGAGGGCGCCGGTGCCACCGTCGCCGCAGACGATGTTGACGACGCCCGGCGGCAGGCCGACGTCGCGGCAGATCTCGGCGAAGGCGAGGGCGGAAAGCGGCGTCAGCTCCGCGGGCTTCAGCACCACGGTGCAGCCGGCGGCGAGCGCCGGCGCCACCTTCCAGGCCAGCATCAGCAGCGGGAAGTTCCACGGCACGATCTGGCCGCACACGCCGACCGGCCGGGTGCCGGGAAGCTCGGTCTCCACAAGCTCGGCCCAGCCGGCGTGATGATAGAAGTGACGGGCGACGAGCGGCACGTCGATGTCGCGGCTCTCGCGGATCGGCTTGCCGTTGTCCATCGTCTCAAGAACGGCGAGGAAGCGCTCGCGCTTCTGGATCTGGCGCGCGATGGCGTAGAGATAGCGCGCGCGGGCGTGGCCGGGCAGCGCCGACCAGCCGTCGAGCGCGGCGCGCGCGGCCGCGACCGCGGCGTCGACATCGGCCTGCGAGCCCTCGGCCACATCGGCGAGCTTGCCGCCCGTCGCGGGGTTCTCCACGGCGAACAGCTTCGTGCCGGCCGAAAGCACGGTCTCGCCGCCGATGAAGTGGCCGAAGCCCCCGGCGTGGGCGGCGAGCCAGGCGCGGACGGAATCGTTCGCCTCGGGCGAGGGGCCGTAATCCATGGTGCGCAGGATGTCCTTGACGAGCGCGGCGTCCTTCGGAAGGGCCATGGCGTTTTCCTCAGGCGAGCGCGTGGTGGGCCGCGCTGGCATAGCGGCCGGTGACATAATGCTCGAGCTGGCGCTCGATATCGCCGAGCAGCGAACTCGCGCCGATGCGGAACAGATCCGGCTGGAGCCAGCGGTCGCCAAGCTCCTCCTTCATCAGCGTCAGCCACGCGAGCGCGTCCTTGGCGGTCTTCAGCCCGCCGGCCGGCTTGAAGCCAATGCGTTCGCCGGTGCGCTCGCCGTAGTCGCGCAGCGCCCGCACCATGGTGAGGCTGACCGGCAGGGTGGCGTTGACCTCCTCCTTGCCGGTGGAGGTCTTGATGAAGTCGGCGCCCGCCATCATCGCCACCATGCTCGCCTTGTAGACGTTGCCGAGCGTGCGCAGGTCGCCGGTGCCGAGGATCGCCTTGAGGTGGGCGGCGCCGCAGGCTTCCCGCATCGCGGCGACCTCGTCGTGCAGCGCCTGCCACTGGCCGGTCAGAACATGGGCACGGGTGATGACGATGTCGATTTCCGCCGCGCCCATGTCGACGGCGTAGCGGATCTCGTCGAGCCGCTGCGGCAGCGGCGTCAGGCCGGAGGGAAAGCCGGTGGCGACCGAGGCCACGGGAATGCCCGAGCCGTCGAGCGCCTTCACGGCCGCCGCCACCATGGTCGGATAGACGCAGACGGCGCCGACTTTCGGCGGATCGTCCTCCAGCCCGAGGGCGGCGACGATGTCGTCCCGCAGCGGCCGGCGCGCCTTCAGCGCGAGGCGCCGCACGCGGCCCTCGGTGTCGTCGCCGGCAAGCGTGGTGAGATCGATGCAGGTCAGCGCCTTCACGAGCCAGGCGGCCTGATAGGCCTTCTTGACCGAGCGGCGGGTGGTCAGCGTCGCCGTGCGCCGTTCGGTGGCGCTGAGATTGACGTGAACGTCGTCGAACCAGTCGGTCCTGAGCGGCATGACGGGGTTGCGGTGGTGGCCATCGTGCGCGGCCTCGTGCGAACCGGCCACCGGTGCCGCCGGTCCGGCACCGTCTTTTCCGGCGCCTTCGCGCGGCTTCGGGGCCTGCTTGGAGGCGTGGGATTTGGTCAGCATATCGGGCGCCCTGATCGTGGGTTCTCGTTGTCGCCGGCCGCGGGCCGGCCCGTTGCGGCCATCATGACACCCGGCGGGCGCCGCGAACAAGGGGCCGTCCGCGGCGGGGTGGCTCAGGCCAGCATGGCGGCGACGGCATCGGCGAGTTCGCCGGATGCCTTGCTCATCGCCTTCACGATGTCGTGCATGCCGCTCGAAGCCGGCATCGCCGAGACGCGGACCGAGCGCGTCGCGGTGCGGCCGCCGCGCTGGACAGCGACCTGGGCGACGAGCTCGACGGCGCCGCGGGCATCGACGTCCATCCGCTGCAAGTCGATCTCGACGACCGCGTCCGGCGTCACGCTGATGGCGCCGTTCTCCCCGAACACGAGCGCGTTCGGCAGCCGCTGGCCGAGATTTTCCGCGAGCACCCGGCCGAACATGCTGACGAGCGGATCGCCCCAGCGCTCGTTGCCGTCGAGCGCGACGAGGCTGTCGCTGGTGGAGCGCACGATCTCCGGCCGGTCGAGATAGCGGGCGAGGCCGATCTCGCGGATCTCGATCCGCGCCGGGCCGCCGGAGCGGACGGGGCCGGCGACGGGCGCCAGCGTATAGAGCGTCGGCGTCTGCGAGGCGCAGCCGGCCAGCGCGACGAGGACGAGCAGCAGGGCGGCGAAACGCGGCATCATTTGGTCTCCTGGCCTGTCCGTCCGAGAATCAGCGCCTCCGGGTGCACGCTCAGGAGATCCGCCAGCACGCGGAACGAGCGGGCCGTATCGGTGAACTGCAGCAGCGCCCGGTCGACGTCGCGCTTGAACTTGGAATTGCCGCCATAGCCGGTGTTCAGGGAGCCCGCAAGCTGGCTGGTCTGGCCGATGACCTTCTGGATGCCGTCCGCCATCTGCGGCAGCTTCTGGAGCGTCGGCGTCAGGTCGCGGTTCATCTGGTCGACCACCACCTTGACGCTGGTGAGCGTCTCGGAGAGCGACGCGATCGACTTCTTCAGGTCGGGCGAGTTGGCGATGTCGCTCGCGCCCTTCAGGGCATTGTTCAAGTTCTCGGAGATCTGGTCGAGCGGCAGCTTCGAGACCTTGTCGAGGATGTCGGACACCGCGCGGCTCAGATTATCGATCTGCGGCGGCATGCTCGGCATCACATTGTCCTTGCCGGCGGTGGCGAGCAGCGCGTGGCGGGCATGGGGGAAGAAGTCGAGCGCCATCACCTGCTGGCCGGTCAGGATGTTGGACGCGCGCAACTGCACGCGCAGGCCCTGATCGACCATCTCGCGGATCGCCTGGAGCAACTGGTTGTCGCTGAGCTTTTCCTCCGAAAGCCCGATCCGGCCGGGCTCGATCTCGAACCTCACCGGCACGCGGAAGCGCTGGGTCGCGTCGTCGAACTCGAGCGATACCGACTTAACGGTGCCGATGGTGATGCCGTAGAGTTCGACCGGCGAGCCTGCGCCGAGGCCGCGCACCGACGAGCCCTCGAAATAGGCCACGAACGGCAGGCGACGGTTGAAGTGCGAGGACATCGCCGCGGCCTTGTCGCCGTAGAGCTTGAATTCCTCGCCTTCCTTGGCGAGCGCCGTCTTGTTGGTCGGATCCGGCGTGTCGAACGCGATGCCGCCCGCCAGCACCGCCTCGAGCGACTCGAGTTCGATGTCGACGCCGTCCGCACCGAACTTGATGCCGATGCCCGACGCGTTCCAGAAATTGGAATCGGTGTGGACATATTTGTCGTAGGGCGCGCGGACGAAGACGTGGATCGCGACGCGGTCGGCGATGTTGTCGGTGTCGTAGCCGAGCACATAGCCGACGCTGAGATCGCGGAAGAACAGCGGCGCCCCGGGGGTGAGAGACCCAAGCCGGTCGGCGTTCAGCACGAACGTGCGGCCGGGCACGTCGGACTGCACGATCGGCGGCTGCGCAAGCCCGCGGAAGTGGGTGCGCGAGGCGCCGCCCGCCATGCCCGGATCGACCGCGATATAGGAGCCGGACAGCAGCGTATCGAGCCCCGAAATCTGGGTGATGCTGGCGCGCGGCTTCACCACCCAGAAGCGGGCGTTTTCCGTCAGCACCGGGTCGGCCTCGCGCTGCATCTGGGCCGTCACGCGCACGCTCTTCAGGTCGTCGGCGAGCGCGAGCGATTTGACGACGCCGAGCTGCACGTTCTTGTATTTCACAGGCGTCTTGCCGACCTCGATGCCGTCGCCGTCGGCGAACAGGATCTCGATGGTCGGCCCCTGCTGCGACAGGGTGCGGTAGCCGAGGAAGCCGGCGATCAGCGCCGTCACCACGGGGATCGCCCACACGAGCGAAATGCGACGCGCATGGCGGACCTTCGCCGTGCCGATATCGTCGTGGGCGTGGTGGTCACTCATGCGGTGCTCGACGTGTGGGCGCTGCCGGGCGAGGGCTGCTCCGGCGCCTTGGTGGGGGAACGGGTCGGGTGGGCGGCCTCGGCAGCGTCCCACATCAGGCGGGGATCGAAGCACTCGGCCGCGAACATGGTGAGAATGACGACGCCCGCGAACGAGATCGCCCCGATGCCGGGCTCGATGGTCGCGAGATTGCCGAGGCGAACGAGGCCGACGAGGATGGAGAGCATGAAGATGTCGATCATCGACCAGCGGCCGATGCCCTCCACCAGGCGATAGATCACGGTGCGGCGCCGCAGGTGCTTCGCGCTCCCCAGCTGTGTGGTGACGAGCAGATAGATCAGCGCCAAGAGCTTCAGCACCGGCACCGTGATGCTGGCGAAGAACACGAGAAGCGCGAGCGGCCACATGCCGGCGTGGGCGAGTTCGATGACGCCGCTCATGATGGTGTCGGGCGCGCCGCGGCCGAGCGAGACCACGGTCATCACCGGATAGAGATTGGCCGGGATGTAAAGCACGATCGCCGCGATCGCCAGCGCCCAGGCGCGGGCGATGCTGTCCGACTTGCGGCGGTGAAGAGGGCTTCCGCAGCGCGGGCAGGCTGCGGCATGGGACCCCGGCGCGGGCGTGCTGACGAACCCGCAGCATTCGCAGCCGATCGCCCCCTTGCCGGGCCGGTCCTGAGGCAGCAACGCGGCCGCGCGCTCGCGCCGGTCGATCGCCTCCCACACCACGTCCGGATCGAGCGCGAGATCGGCGGCGATCATCGCGATCATCACGCCGGCGAAGGCGATGACGGCGATCCCGACCTCCACCTGCGCCATGTCGACCAGCTTGGCGTAGGCCACGAAGATCGCGAGCAGGTAGACCTCGATCATCGACCAGGGCTTCAGTCGCGCGGCCCAGCGGAACACCGGCGCCAGGTGCATCGGCGGCCGCGTCATGCGCAGCGCCATCAGCACGTAGCAGGAGGTGGCGAGACGCGCCGCCGGGGCGAGGATCGTCGTCAGCCCGACCAGGACGCCGAGCACCCAGAAGCCCTGCTTGTCGAGCTGGAGCGAGCCGGTGGTGAGATCGGCCGTGATCTGCTGGCCGGAGATCGACATGGTCAGAAGCGGTGTGAACGTCGCCACGCTAAAGAGTGCGAGCGCGGAAAGCGCGAAGGCGAGCGTTCGGTTGACCGGATTGCGCCGGGCGTTGCGCAGCACCGTGTTGCAGCGGTCGCAGCGCGCGGCGCTGCCCTCCGGCAGGGCCTCGACGGCATTCATCCGGCCGCAGCCCTTGCATTCGCGGTAGGAGATGGCGGGTGCGGCGGCAAAGCCCGCTGCTGCCTTCCGCGTCTCCTTGCCGTCCGCCCCTGCGCTCACGGCAGGCACGGCCCGGCGACCGCCGCGCCAAAGGCGGCAAAACCGCCGGCGCGCCGGAGAACACGCAGCTGCTCGGACAAGATCACGCTGGTGCGAGCCTCACGTCGCGTTCCGAACTGTTGGGCGAGGCTGCGAGGGACAAACCTTCAACCCGGCCGCCCGCCGGCCTCATGCCGGACGAGCGACGGGATTTTATCGAAGCCGGTCCGGCGGCGGAAGCGGCAAATAATGCCGCCTTCTTTCCGCCTTCACCTGTTTCCCGCCTTCTGGCTGTGGTGCGACGCCCGCGACGGCGATCCCTCAGGACCAGCGCCGGAAGACGACGGAGGCGTTGACGCCGCCGAACCCGAACCCGTTCGAGAGCGCATAGTCCACCTTCGCCTCGCGGGTGGCACCCCCGATCACGTCGAGCCCGTCGCAGGCCGTATCCGGATTGTCGAGATTGAGGGTCGGCGGCAGCAGGCCGTCCCGCAGGGCGAGCACCGTGAACGCCGCCTCCAGCCCGCCCGCCGCGCCGAGCAGGTGGCCGGTCGCCGACTTGGTCGAGGAGATCGCGACCGGATGGTTGCCGAACACCGCGCGGATCGCAGCGAGTTCGCCGGAATCGCCGACCGGCGTCGACGTGGCGTGGGCATTGAGATAGCCGATCGACGAGGGCGCGATGCCCGCCCGGGCGAGTGCCGCCCGCATGGCGCGCTGTGCGCCGGCGCCGTCGGCCGGGGCCGCGGTGGCGTGGTAGGCATCCGCGGCGGTGCCGTAGCCGGCGAGTTCCGCCAGCGGCTCGGCGCCGCGCGCGCGGGCATGTTCCAGCGTCTCGATCACCAGCATCCCGGCGCCCTCGCCCATGACGAAGCCGTCGCGCTCGCTGTCGAACGGGCGCGAGGCCCGCTCCGGGGTGTCGTTGAAGCCGGTCGAAAGCGCGCGCGCGGCGGCGAACGCGCCGAGGCTGACGCGGTGGATGCAGGCTTCCGCGCCGCCCGCGATGGCGATATCGGCCTCGCCGGCGAGGATCATCCGCGCCGCGTCGCCGATCGCCTGCACGCTCGCCGCGCAGGCTGTGACCGGCGCGCCGAGCGGCCCGGTGAAGCCGTGGCGGATCGAGACCTGCCCGGCGGCGAGATTGACCAGGAACGACGGCACCGTGAACGGCGACAGGCGCCGTGCGCCGCGGGTGAAGGTCGTCTCCGCCGCCTCCATGATGGCGGGGAAGCCGCCGATGCCGGATGCGATCACCGTGGCGGTCCGTGCTTTCGCGGCCTCCGTATCCGGGTGCCATCCGGCCTGCGCGAGCGCTTCGTCGGCAGCGACGAGCGCCATCTGGATGAAGCGGTCCATCTTGCGCAGATCCTTCGGCGCGACCGCGCGCGTGGGATCGAACCCGCCTTCCGGGTCTTCCTCAGCGGTGAGAACGGTCCCTGCCACCTTCGCCGGAACGTCCGGCACGATCTCCTCCGGCAGGCGGCGAATACCCGACTGCCCTGCCGTCAGACGGCTCCACGCGGTCTCCGTACCGCTGCCGAGCGGCGAGACGATGCCGAGCCCGGTGACGACGATGCGCTGTGATGCGGCCATGGGGCGGAGCCCTCCCTGAATGCTGCGGCGGCCGGCCGGCGATATGCCCGCCCGGCGCCGCCGTTGCGGCTTGTTACTATCAAGATGAAAGTCACTTCGGCAAGCCGCGCGCCACACCTCATCCGCCGGGGTCCGCCTCGCGCCGCGAGACTTGCAACATGCAAGGCGCCTTCGTAGCCTCGCGGCATGAAACGCAAGACCCTGATCGACCTGCCCTGTCCCGTCGCCCGCAGCCTCGAGCATGTCGGCGAATGGTGGAACATCCTGATCCTCCGCCAGGCGGTGCTGGGGACGACGCGGTTCGACGACTTCCAGAAGACCCTGGGCATCGCGCCGAACATGCTGACGCGCCGGCTGAACGGCCTCGTCGAATCCGGTCTGCTCGAACGCCGCCTCTATAACGAGCGCCCGCCGCGCCACGATTATGTGCTGACCGCGCGCGGGCGCGACTTCCGGCCGGTGCTCTGGACGCTGCTGGCGTGGGGCAACCGCCACTTCGCGCCGGAGGGCGCCAGCATCACCATCGTCGACACCGAAACCGGCCGGGAGGCGGTGCCGGTGGTAGTCGATGCGGAAAGCGGTCTGGCGATCGACGCTCCGCGCTTCGCCGTGGTGCCCGGTCCCGCCGCCACGGAAGACCTCCGGCGGGCGCTCATGCCCCGCGGGACGGCCGAAAGCGGCGAGGATAGCGGTGCCGGGGCGCCGGAAAGGCAGGCGAAACCGCCGGAAGGGCAAGCGAAGCCGCCGCGCCGGCGCAGGTCCAATGCCGGCTGAATGTTAGGAAGCTGTCACAGGCCTCTGATCCCAAACAAGTTATCCACAAGGAGAGACGCGCCGGAAGCCCGCGAAACGCCAGCGTTTCCGCGGTGAATCGCCCGGTCTGGCCGCCGCGGCCGAAGACGGTCCGAGGTCGGTGCGGCGAGATTTTTGCGATGACGGATTGACGACGAGCGCCGGGAGGACCTATAAGCCCCCTCACAGACGGGGCGGCGCTGCTGGCGACGGCGGCGCGGATGCCCTGGTGCTCCCGATCAGATGCGGGCGTTGATGCCGGGTTGGTTGATCCGGTGGCGAGCTTGTGTCGGGTTTGGCGGGTTTGAGGATCGGTTCCTCGGTTTTTTGACAATTTGGATGGAAGGAAGGGAAACGTAGGCGGCGCGGTTTTGCGCGGCGGGTGCCGAAAGGCACCAGCCGGTTAAGAGACAAGACGGCGCGATACGTTTTCCGAGCTCACTCAGAAGTTCTGGTTCTGGATCGCTGTGAAGCGAGACGGGGTTGGATCTGAGATGAGACCTCGTCGATGACGTGATCGTGCTGGGATATTCTCTTATTAAACCTGAGAGTTTGATCCTGGCTCAGAACGAACGCTGGCGGCAGGCCTAACACATGCAAGTCGAACGCTCTCTTCGGAGGGAGTGGCAGACGGGTGAGTAACACGTGGGAACCTACCCCTTGGTACGGAATAACTGATGGAAACGTTAGCTAATACCGTATGAGCGCTGAGGCGGAAAGATTTATCGCCAAGGGATGGGCCCGCGTAGGATTAGCTAGTTGGTGGGGTAAAGGCCTACCAAGGCGACGATCCTTAGCTGGTCTGAGAGGATGATC